>JAVBYK010000279.1 GCA_030824095.1 bacterium | reverse complement strand
ATCCCGCAGCACCCGCAGGTCTTCCTTGGTCTCCACGCCCTCGGCCACCAGGGCGGTGCCGAAGATATCGGCAATCTGCAGCAGCGCCTGGATGGTCTTGAGCTTGTCACCGTGCTGGCTGATGTTGCGGGTGAAGTACTTGTCGATCTTGACCACTTCGGGCTTGAGTTGCGACCACAGGCGCAGGCTGGAACGGCCATCACCAAAGTCATCCAGCGCCAGCGAAACACCGGACATGTGGATTTGCGCCACGATGTCGGCCAGAGCATCCATGTCCTCCACTCGCTCGTGCTCGGTGATCTCCAGCACCAGCATGCGCGGCAGAATGCCCATGCCGGCGATCAGCTCCAGCAGCGTATCGGGTCCGCGCAACTGCACCAGTTGCATCAGCGCTGCGGCGCTGACATTCACAAACAGGCGACCAGGCACACTCATCTGCCCCCAGGTCCGCATGGCGGCCACCAGGCAGGCGTATTCAAATTCAAAACCCAGGCCTTCCTGGGCGGCGGCACGCAGCAGCGCGTCCGGGGTGTGCAGGGGTGTTCCCCGGGGGCCTCGGATCAGCGCCTCATGCGCGTGAATGGATCCATCCGTCAGGCTGATGATGGGCTGGTACACCGGATACAAGCCGCCCTGCACCAGCACCTTTTCCAACGGCCCTTGTGCGTGGATCGACGGTACCGTCAAGGTGCGCTCGGCACCCGCGCCCATTGACCCAGGCACCCGGTGCACCGGGGCGGTGTTGGCAAGATGTCCGAACAGAGATGGCATGGGGTCCATGGAGGGAATTGACTAGCACCCCACTCTAGGACACCGTTGTGACAAGTACATGACAGCGCCGTGACATTTCCACGCCAGATGCCATCCACAACCGGCAAATCACCGCACATTTTCCTGTGGGAATCGCGCATTCATTGACCGCAACAGCCCAACTATATAAACTGTATATACCGTTTAACACAGGAGCTCTTTAATGACCGTCAGCGAGAAGACCAGCACGACCAGCACACCCGCAACCGCCAGCCCCAAGACTGCAGCCAAGCCCGCCCCCAAAGCCCCAGCCCGTACCCAAAAACAGGCCGTTGTGGCCAAGCCGGCACCGAAGCCCGCTGCCAAGCCCGTGGTGAAACCAGCCGCCAAACCCGTTGCCAAGGCCGCTCCCGCAAAGCCGGTCAAAGTCAAGAAGCCCAAGATGGTTCGTGACAGCTTCACCTTTCCCAAGGCGGAATATGAAGTGCTGGACGCACTCAAACTGCGCGCTGCCAAACTGGGCAAACCGGCCAAGAAGACCGAAGTGCTGCGTGCCGGCATCAAAGCCATTGCTGCCATGTCGGATGCTGCCCTGTTGGCGGCCCTGCAGGCCGTTCCCAGCCTGAAGACCGGCCGCCCGGCCAACGCCAAGAAAGCAGGCTGAGGGCTACATCACCTCGGGTGACTGCACGGTGAGGACCACGGTTTGCCCGGTGGCCTCCCGTTCGCGGTAGCGCAGCCACCACAGCGCACCCTTCTTGACGGCGCATTCCTGCGCCGTCAGACCCAGCAAACGCGACAGGGTCTGACCCAGCGTGGGCTGGTGCCCCACCACCAGCACGCAACCCTTGGCATTGGGCCACTGCACCAGTTCCAGCAGTTGGTCTGGCGTTCCCATCGGGCCTAGCGCCGGGTTGAACTTGAATTTGCGTCCCAGGGCCTGGGCGGTCTGCTCGGTGCGCCTTGCGGGGCTGACCCAGATTCGCGTGCTGTCGGGTAGTTGCCGGTCCAGCCAGGCGGCCATGCGCGTGGCCTGTTTTTCCCCCCGGGCAGTCAGCGCCCGTGCCATGTCATCGTCACCGGGAGCGGCTTCTACGGCTTCGGCATGGCGCCACAGAATCAGGTCCATGGGTCACGCTCCATCCCGGTCTTTGCCATTGTCGGCATAGCGCGCCATCAGGGCGGCCTGGGCACCGTGAACCGGTGCTCTGCCGGTCCGCTTGTTGCGGGTGTAGGCGCCATCGGCCCCCAGGTCCCAGCTATCGACCCCATCGTGCATATAAGCCACCAGGCACTCATCCACCAGCCGCTGGCGCAACACCGGATCGGTGACCGGCCAGGCCACTTCCACCCGGCGCACCATGTTGCGGTTCATCCAGTCGGCGCTGGACAGGTACAGCTCTTCCACCTCGCCTTCGCGAAAATAGAACACCCGGGAGTGTTCCAGGAAGCGGCCAATGACGGAGCGCACGCGGATGTTGTCGGTGTGTCCCGGCACCTGGGCTGGCAGCATGCAGGCACCGCGCACGATCAGGTCGATCTTGACCCCGTTGCGCCCGGCCCGCATCAGGCTGTGGATCAGCGCCTCATCGGTCAGGGAGTTCATCTTCACCACAATGCGGGTGTCCTTGCCGTGGCTGGCGGCAGCACCCAGCGCATCAATGCGGGCGATCAGGTTGCGGTGCAGGTAAAACGGCGCAAACCAGAGCTTGCGCAGGCGCGGCAGCTTGCTCTGGCTGGCCAGGTGCACAAACACGTGCTCCATGTCGGTGGTCAGCGCCGGGTCGGCCGTGAGGTGGCTCACATCGGTGTACAGCCGGGCCGTACGGGGGTTGTAGTTGCCGGTGGACAAGTGCCCATAGCGCTTGAGCACCTTGCCTTCGCGGCGGGTGATCAGCATCATCTTGGCGTGGGTCTTGAGCCCGACCACCCCATACAGCACCTGGGCACCAATGGACTCCAGCATCTCGGCCCAGTTGATGTTGGCTTCCTCATCAAAACGGGCCTTGAGTTCCACCACGGCGGTGACTTCCTTGCCCCGGCGCACGGCTTCACGCAGCAGATCCATCAACTCGGAATCAGGCCCGGTGCGGTAGATGGTTTGCTTGATGGCCAGCACCTGCGGGTCGTTCACCGCTTCGCGCAAAAAGTCCAGCACACCATTGAAACTCTCAAACGGTTGGTGGATCAGGATGTCACCCGCCTTGAGCTGCTCGAAGAACGACTGACCCTGGTTGATCTGCACCGGATAGGACGCCTTGTAAGGCGCAAAACACAGGTCCGGGCGGTCCACCAGATCAATGAGTTGGGTCAGTCGCGCCAGGTTCACCGGCCCCTGCACGCGGTATAGCGCCTTGGGTGGCAAATCAAACTGGCGCAGCAAAAAATCGGCAAGGTAGTCTGAGCAGCCAGCGGACACTTCCAGCCGGACCGCCTGGCCATAGTGGCGGTGCACCAGGCCCTGGCGCAAGGCCATGCGCAGGTTCTTGACATCGTCTTCGTCCACCGCCAGATCGGAATGCCGCGTGACCCGGAACTG
>JAVBYK010000284.1 GCA_030824095.1 bacterium | reverse complement strand
GCGTACTGGATGGCGGATATGGTGAGGCTGAAAGCCATGGTCTGCAGGAAATGCCGCAGCTTGTCGATCCAGTCGATGCGCATCATGATCCGTTGCGCCGGTCCTGCTCGCGCTGCAGGTGCTCGCGCTCGGCCTGCACCATGCGCTCGCGCAGATTGCCACCGGCACCCAGCAGCCAGACCGAGGCTCCGTGCAGCGCCAGGCCCAGGCCCCAGCCCAGCAGCGGTTTCACTGACCAGGCGCGGGTGCCAAAGCCGTATTCGGACATGGCAAAGATGAACAGGTTGACCACCACATACACCCCCGCGTGGAAGTACCAGCCCAGCTTGGCCCCGGCGCGTTTGCGGGCCAGACGGTCCAATTCTTCCGGGGTCATGGGTGTGTGGGTGGTGGTCATGGTGACGACGATTCTAGGGGACCCGCAGAGGCCATCAGGCGGCTTGCAGGGCGTTGGTCTGCTGCAGGGCCATGCGCCACAGACGCGCGGCGCGGGCCAGGAAGATGCCGCTGAAGACGCCGTACAGGGTGCTGACGGTCAGCGCGAAGTTGACGTCACGCGCCAGGCTGGCCTGCATGCCGATGCTGATGCCCACGGCATACTTGGTAATGAAGATGCCCATGAACAGGGCCAGTGGCACGGCGCTGCCGGGCATCTGGAAGCGGCGGTTGGTCGCGTCATAGTGAATACCGGCGTTGGACTGAAGTTGCAGGGTGGCAATGAACGCTACCGCCGTGCCGACCAGCCAGGCCAGCAGGGCGACGGGCAGATTACCAAAGGCAGATGCCACGCCATACAGCGACAGGCCCGTCATCGCCAGGGGCAGCAGGGTGGCGCGGTTCAGGCCGACACGGCGCGGCAACAGCTGCTGCAGGCCCAGCCACAGCAGGGCGGCAAACAGGACGAAGACCCACTTTGGGGTGTTGGAGAGGATTTGCATCAACATGGCGGAACTCCTGGTTGGGTTGGCGATGGGCGTACTGTGCCGTCGCCGTCTCTTCAGGGATACCGCCGTGCGATGGAGGGGCCGCGCCATGGCGCCAAATGCCAGCACCATGGCGCGAAATGCAGCCGCGTCGGACCGATTTCAGTAGCGAACCAGGCTGCGGTAGACCAGCTTGGTGCTGCCTTCGGCGGGCACACTGACCTTCCACACGGCGGTGTTGCTGGCGCCTTTGGTGTGGGGGTGGCTTTCGCTCAAGACTTGCCAGTCGCCCGGCATGGGTTCCTGCACGGTGACGGTGACCGGCTCTTTCTTGGCGTTTTTCAGCAGTACCTCGTAGCCGCTTTCGAACACGTAGTTGTATTTGCCGGTGCCGCCCAGCTTCTTGAAGTCGGTCTGCTTCTTGTCGGCCGTCACGTCAAAGGCGTCGCCGAGCTTCAGGCGCACCTTTTCATTCTTGGGGGTATGGTCCACGCGGTCCTCACCAATGAACTGGGCGTTGCCGGACCGGTCCTTCTTGTAGACCCGGATGATGCCCTTGGGCAGGGGCATGCCCAGATGGGCGGCCTCCTTGTTGTCAAACTCCACGAACACGGCCACCTTCATCTTCTGGCCCAGCTCGCCATAGCTGCTCTGGTAGTAATAGTCATTGCCCTTGAGCAGCAGCTCCTTGCGCGCCGGCACGCCGGAAGCCGACAGCAGCGAGACCTGCTTGGTCTGGTTCTCGGCAATGGTGGTGGGGCGGTTCAGGGTGTAGAGGTGGTATTCAAACAGCGACTCTTCGGCCATGTCGCCTCTGGCCTTGGCCATGGCCGGTGCGGGTGCAGCCATGGCCATGACGCGCCCTTCCATCTGGGGCCGGACCTGGTTCACATCGCCGGCCACCAGTTGCAGCTTGGCCTTGCGGTAGGTGGCGCCGCTGGTGTTGGTGAGCGTCACCCAGCCGGAAATGTCGAGCGCGTCCTCGGCCGCGTTGAGTTCCACCACGTAGTCGGCCTTCCAGGCCAGGCCGCCGGTCAGGTAGCTCAGTTCCACCGTTTGTTGCGCGGCGCCGCTGTTGTCCAGCGCCATCACCAGGGTGGGGCGGTCGCGCAGGTTGGGGGGCACGTCGCCGTAGACGATGCGCCCGGGGATGCCGGTCTCGATGCGCTGGCCAATCTTCAGCACCACGCCGTTGTTGGCCGACAGCACTTCGGCTAGCTCGGTGGTCTCCGCACCGGTGGCCGGGTTGGTGCGGATGATGCTCACGCTGCGGCCCACGTATTTCTCCAGCAGCTTCTGCGGTGTCAGCAGGTCAAAATCAAAGTTCTGCTCCAGCACCGCCAGGCTGCCCGGGGCGCTGGTGCTGCGCAGGAGTGCGGTCTCGGGCCGCATGCGGGCGCTGACGTCGCGAAAGGCCAGTGCCGAGGCGCCGGGCCTGAGCTGCAATTTGCGCTGGTCTTTGACCAAGGCCAGGTTCTCGTTGTAGATGGTGACGGCCACTTCCTGCTGGTCGGCCAGGGTGCTGCGCTGCTCTTCGGTCTGCGCGTGGGCATTGGCGAAGAGGGCCAGCATCAGGAGGGTTGGGACAAGAGGGCGTTGCATGGGTGGGGTTCTCCGCAGAGGTGTTGGTAGGATGCGCGGCGTTCACTGTAATCCCAAGCGGCTGTCTGCGGCAATGCCCGTTGTTCATCAGGGGCTTGCACTGCCAATTGCCATCTGATGCGAAGTGCTATGAATATGTGAGCGTCTTGCGTAGATAATACGAGGGCTGGAGCCTGTTTTTCTCTAAAGGAGTTGTGTTGGATATTGCATTGCTGATGAAGGCGGTCGTCATGGGCGTCGTCGAGGGGCTGACCGAGTTTCTGCCCATTTCCAGTACCGGACACCTGATCCTGGCCGGAGCCCTGCTGGGTTTTGATGACGACAAGGCCAAGGTGTTTGACATTGCCATCCAGACGGGCGCCATTTTTGCCGTCATTCTGGTTTATTGGGAAAAAATCCGCTCCACGCTGGCCGACCTGCCCACCCAGCGCCAGGCGCAGCAGTTTGTGTTGAACGTGCTGATTGGTTTTCTGCCGGCCGTGGTGCTGGGGCTGCTGTTTGGCAAGGCCATCAAGGCACACCTGTTCACGCCGGTCGTGGTGGCCAGCACCTTCATCGTGGGCGGTTTCATCATCCTGTGGGCCGAGCGTCGCCAGGCGGCGGGGGGCAATGCGGTGCGTGTGCTGGATGCCGATGACATGACGTGGAAGGATGCACTCAAGGTGGGGTTGGTGCAGTGCCTGGCCATGATTCCGGGGACCAGTCGCAGTGGCGCCACCATCATTGGCGGCATGCTGCTGGGGCTGTCGCGCAAGGCGGCCACCGATTTTTCGTTCTACCTGGCCATT
>JAVBYK010000275.1 GCA_030824095.1 bacterium | reverse complement strand
TTACAGCATTTTGGTCGACTTCTACGATCCACCCCATCGCACAACACCCCGATGGAGGAGACAAGAATCATGCAAGAACTCGGACGCCTGGAAGACTTGCCCGAAGACTACCGCGCCGCGCTGACCGCGCAGAACCTGGTTCCGCTGTGGCCCAGCCTGCGTGCGGTGCTGCCGCCCTTCAAGCCCGCCATCAAGACCCAGCCCACCTGCTGGCCGTACCAGGACTTGCGCCCTCTGCTACTTCAGGCCGGAGAACTCACGCCCATGGAAAAGGCCGAGCGCCGCGTACTGGTGCTGGCCAACCCGGGCCACGGCCTGGAAAAGATGCAGGCCAGCTCGACCATGTACCTGGGCATGCAGTTGCTGCTGCCGGGTGAGTGGGCCCCCGCGCACCGCCACACACCGAACGCGGTGCGCATGATTGTGGAAGGCGAGGGCGCCTACACCACGGTCGACGGTGAGAAGTGCCTGATGTCCCGCGGCGACCTGATCCTGACCCCCACCGGCCTGTGGCACGAGCATGGTCACGACGGCGAACAGCCCGTGGTCTGGCTCGACGTGCTGGACCTGCCCATTGTCTATTTCATGGAAGCGTCCTACGTCACCGAAGGCAAGGCCCAAACCGTGAACAGCGACGCCGCCGGCATGGCCTACCAGCGTGGCGGCGTGGTGCCTGCACCCGTGTTTGCCCGCACCCCAATGGCGTTCCCCATGCTGCGCTACCCCTGGGTGGATGTGCGCGCTGCGCTCGAAACCCTGGCACGGACCCAACCCGAAATCGAGGCCGTGCAAGTGGCCTACATCAACCCCGAAACCGGTGGCGATGCACAGAAGATTCTGGGTTTCTCGGCCCTGATGCTGCGCCCCGGCGAAACGCTGAACCTGCCCGCCCGCTCCACCGCCATGGTGTTCCACCAGATCGAAGGCAGCGCATCTATAACGGCGGACGCCAGCCGCTTCACGCTGGCCGAGGCCGACACCTGCTGCATCCCCGGCTATACACCCATCACGCTGGCCAACCAGTCAGCCACACAGCCGGCCTTTGTTTTCATTGCCGACGACGCACCCCTGCAGAAAAAGCTGGGGCTCTACGAAGTCCGCGACGCGCGCAACGTCTGATCTGCTCCTTCTCAAAACACACACGCAACCATGACCCAATACCTCTTCGCTCCCGCCCCCGTCCCCTCTTTGGCTGTGCGCGGTGTGGACGCCCGCTTCCCCGTGAACCGCATCTTCTGCGTGGGCCGCAACTACCACGCCCACGCGGTGGAGATGGGCCGCCCCGTGGATAAATCCACCAGCAAACCGTTCTATTTCACCAAGGCATCCTCCACGCTGGTCGAATCCGGTGCCACGGTGCCGTATCCGGCCGGCACCAGCAACTACCACTTCGAGATGGAACTGGTGGTGGCCATTGGCGCACCCGGTTTTCGCGTCAAGGAATCCGATGTCCAGAGCCTGATCTACGGCTACGCCGCCGGTCTGGACATGACCCGCCGCGACCTGCAACTGGTAGCCCGCGACCAGGGCCGCCCCTGGGACCTGGGCAAGGACTTCGAGAAGTCCGCCGTGTGCTCGCAGATCGTGCCCATGGGCAATCTGGGCGTGCTCGGCAAGGGCGCCATCAACCTGCAAGTCAACGGCCAGGCCAAGCAGACAGCCGATCTGGGCCAGCTGATCTGGAACATCCCCGAACTGCTGGCCGACCTGTCCCAGTACTACCACCTGCAACCCGGCGACCTGATCTACACCGGCACGCCCGAAGGCGTGGGCGCGGTACAGAGCGGTGACGTGATCACCGGATCGGTCGAAGGCGTGGGCAGCGTGGCGCTGACGATTGGCGCAAAAGAGTAACGACATTCCAGCCCGAGGAGACACACATATGACACAACCATCACAACTTCCCGTCATCGTCGCCGGCGGTGGCATTGGCGGCCTGGCTGCCGCGCTGGCCCTGGTGCGCCAGGGCTTCACCGTCCAGGTGCTGGAGCAGGCGGCCGAAATCGGTGAGATCGGCGCCGGCATCCAGCTCGGCCCCAATGCCTTCCATGCCTTTGACGCACTGGGCGTGGGCGACAAGGCCCGAAGCCGCGCGGTCTACACCGACTACATGGTCATGCACGACGCGCTGGACGAATACCAGGTCGGCAAGATTCCCACCGGCGAGGCCTTCCTCAAGCGCTTTGGCAACCCCTACGCCGTGATCCACCGCGTGGATGTTCACCTCTCGCTGCTCGAAGGCGCGCAGGAGACCGGTAAGGTTGAATTCCACACCAGCACCCGCATCGAACGGGTCGAACAGGACGACTCGTCGGTCACCGTGTTTGATCAGAATGGCAAAGCCTGGAAGGGTGTGGCCCTGATCGGTGCCGACGGCGGCAAGTCCGTGGTGCGCAAGCAGTACGTCAACGATCCGCCGCGCGTCACCGGCCACGTGGTCTACCGCGCCGTCATCGACAAAAAGGACTTCCCCGAAAACCTGCAGTGGAACGCCGCCAGCATCTGGGTGGGGCCCAATTGCCATCTGGTGCACTACCCGCTGCGTGGCGGCGAGCAGTACAACGTGGTCGTCACTTTCCACAGCCGCAAACCCGAAGAGTGGGGTGTCACCGATGGCAGCAAGGAAGAAGTGCAAAGCTACTTCCAGGGCATCTGCCCCAAGGCGCGCCAACTGATCGACCTGCCCAAGACCTGGAAGCGCTGGGCCACGGCCGACCGCGAACCGATTGACACCTGGGTCCATGGCCGCGCCACGATTCTGGGCGATGCCGCCCACCCCACGACGCAGTATATGGCGCAAGGCGCCTGCATGGCGCTGGAGGACGCGGTCACGCTGGGCGAGGCGCTGCGCGTGTATGGCAACGACTGGCCCAAGGCGCTGGCGCTGTACCAACGCTCCCGCGTGGCCCGCACGGCGCGCATCGTGCTGTCCGGCCGCGAAATGGGGCGCCTGTACCACGCCAAGGGTGTGGAGCGCCTGGTGCGCAACAGCCTGTGGAAGGGCCGCACGCCCGAGCGTTTTTATGACGCCATGGAATGGCTGTATGGCTGGAATGTCGGTAACTGTTTGGCCACTGACTGAACCATGCTGCAACTCCATAACTTCTTCCGCAGCGGCTCCTCCCACCGCCTGCGCATCGCGCTGAACCTCAAAGGCCTGGACTACCAGTACGTGGCCGTCAGCCTGGGCAAGCAGGAACACCTGAGTGCGGCCTACAAGGCGCTGAACCCGCAGGGGCTGGTGCCGACGCTGGTCGATGGGGACAGCGTGCTGACCCAGTCGCCGGCCATCATCGAGTGGCTGGAAGAGAGCCATCCGACCCCGCC
>JAVBYK010000154.1 GCA_030824095.1 bacterium | reverse complement strand
ACCCTGGCGCCCGTGCGCAAGCCCAGCGATTTAGCCAGCGCGGCATCGGCCTTCTCGGCCTGCGACAGCAGCACGCGCGCGGTGTGCACATGGCCGCGCTCCAGAACCTCTTCCTGGATGTCGCGGATCGTCAGGTTGGACGCAATGCGGTGCAGCTCGGCGACAAAGGTACCCGAGCCCTGGTGGCGCACCACCATGCCCTCGGCCGTGAGTTCACGCAGGGCGCGGTTCACCGTCATACGGCTGATGCCGAACTGCTGCATCAGCGCCGATTCGCTGGGCACCGGATCACCCGGGCGCCACTCGCCGGAGCTGATGTGCTGCTGGATGAAGTCTTTGACTTGTGCGTAGGCGGGTTGCATAAAGGACGGAGGACGAGGCCTGCGAAATCGGAATGGTCCCATTTTAACCCTGTTGACACAAGTTGTATAGACAAGTAATAATCCGCCACCGAATCACTCAGGAGCCGACGATGTCCGACCTCTCCAACACCCGCTTCCTCGATAGCAAGCCACGCACCGTGCGCGCGCCGCGTGGAAGCGAACTGAGCTGCGCCAACTGGCAGATCGAAGCCGCCTACCGCATGCTGCAAAACAACCTGGACCCCGAAGTGGCCGAGAACCCCGACGCACTGGTGGTCTATGGTGGCATTGGCAAGGCCGCGCGCAACTGGCCGGCGTTCGACGCCATCCTGGACACGCTCCGCAAACTGCAACCCAATGAAACCCTGCTGGTGCAAAGCGGCAAGCCCGTGGGCGTGTTCCGCACCCACACAGACGCACCGCGCGTGCTGATTGCCAACTCCAACCTGGTGCCCAAGTGGGCCACCTGGGAGCACTTCAACGAACTGGACCGCAAGGGCCTGATGATGTATGGCCAGATGACGGCCGGTAGCTGGATCTACATCGGCTCACAAGGCATCGTGCAGGGCACGTATGAAACGTTCGTGGAAGCCGGCCGCCAGCACTACAACGGCAGCCTGGCCGGACGCTGGGTGCTGACCGCCGGTCTCGGTGGCATGGGTGGAGCCCAGCCCCTGGCCGCGACCTTTGCCGGAGCCTGTTCCCTGAACATCGAGTGCCAGCAAAGCTCCATCGACTTCCGGCTGCGCACCCGCTATGTGGACGAGCAGGCCAGCGATCTGGACGACGCCCTGGCACGCATTGCCAAGTACACCGCCGAGAAGAAGGCGGTGTCCATCGCCCTGTGCGGCAATGCGGCCGACCTCGTGCCCGAGCTGGTGCGCCGCGCCCAGGCCGGTGGTATCCGTCCCGACATCGTTACCGACCAGACCTCGGCTCACGACCTGGTCAACGGCTACCTGCCAGCGAACTGGACCGTGGCGCAGTGGAAGGCCGCGCAGAAGGACCCGGCGCAGTATGCCGCGCTGACAAAGGCCGCCGGCGAATCCTGCGCCGTGCACGTGCAGGCCATGCTGGACTTCCATGCCATGGGCATTCCCACCGTGGACTACGGCAACAACCTGCGCCAGGTGGCCAAGGATTGCGGCGTGGCCAACGCCTTTGACTACCCCGGTTTTGTGCCGGCCTATGTGCGCCCGCTGTTCTGCAAGGGCGTGGGGCCGTTCCGCTGGGTCGCGCTGAGTGGCGACCCGGAAGACATCCGCAAAACGGATGCCAAGATGAAGGAGCTGTTCCCCGACAACGCCCATCTGCACCGCTGGCTGGACATGGCACAGGAGCGCATCGCCTTCCAGGGCCTGCCGGCACGCATCTGCTGGATCGGCCTGGGCGAACGCCACCGCGCGGGTCTTGCCTTCAACGAGATGGTGAAGAACGGTGAGCTGAAAGGCCCTATCGTCATCGGCCGCGACCACCTCGACAGCGGCTCGGTAGCCAGCCCCAACCGCGAAACTGAAGCCATGCAGGACGGCAGCGACGCCGTCAGTGACTGGCCCCTCTTGAACGCCCTCCTCAACACGGCCAGCGGCGCCACCTGGGTCAGCCTGCACCACGGCGGCGGCGTCGGCATGGGCTACAGCCAGCACAGCGGCGTGGTCATCGTGGCCGACGGAACCCCCGAAGCGCATGAACGCCTGGGTCGAGTGCTGTTCAACGACCCCGCCACCGGCGTCATGCGCCACGCCGATGCCGGCTATGACATCGCATTGCAATGCGCCAAAGACAACGGGCTGAATTTGCCGATGCTTACCTGATACCTTGCGGGACAGACCGCAGCCACACGCAGTGGGCCAGCTCTGTCCTCAACACTTCGACCTTTGCGGGTCAGACCACTTTGCGCAGCATATGTGCTCTGACCCCAACTTGAAAGCGAGACAAAACATGATGAACATCCAACCCGGCCAGCTGACGCTGGCCCAACTGCGCACCCTGCATACCAGCACGACTGCGCTGACCCTGGACCCCGCCGCCCGCGCCGGCATCCGTGCCAGTGCCGAGCTGGTGCACCAGGCGGCCGAGGGCGGTGCAGCCGTCTATGGCGTCAACACCGGCTTTGGCAAACTGGCCAATCAGCGCATTGCCAAGCCCGATCTGGAAACGCTGCAGCTCAACCTGCTGCGCTCGCACGCCGTGGGCGTGGGCGAGCCGATGTCCGAGCCCGTGGTGCGCCTGATTCTGCTGATGAAGGCCGCCAGCCTGGCACGCGGCTATTCGGGCATTCGCGAGCTGGTGATTGACCGCCTGATTGCGTTCTACAACCTCGGCATCACGCCGGTCATCCCCTGCCAGGGTTCGGTCGGCGCATCCGGCGACCTGGCGCCGCTGGCCCACCTGTGCCTGCCGCTGATTGGCGAGGGCGAAGTGTTCTATGGCGGACAGCGCCTGCCCGCCTTGCACGTGTTGAAGCAGGTGCAACTGGAGCCGATCCGCCTGTCGGCCAAGGAAGGCCTGGCGTTGATCAACGGCACCCAGGTCTCCACCGCGCTGGCGATTGACGCGCTGTTCGCCACCGAGCGCCTGTTTGAGGCGGCCGTGATTTCCGGTGCGGTGACGCTGGACGCGGCGCGCGGCAGCGATGGTCCGTTCGATGCGCGCATCCACGCTGTGCGCGGCCAGCCGGGTCAGATCGCGTGTGCCGCAGCCTACCGCGCGCTAACCGCCGGCAGCGCCATCCGCAAGTCGCACCTGGAAGGCGATGACCGCGTGCAGGACCCCTACTGCCTGCGCTGCCAGCCGCAGGTCATGGGCGCCTGCCTAGACCAGATGCGCTATGCCGCCCATGTGCTGATGATTGAGGCCAATGCCGTCACCGACAACCCGCTGGTGTTTGCCGACACCGGCACGCTGCTCTCCGGCGGCAACTTCCACGCCGAGCCCGTTGCGCTGGCCGCCGACGCCTTGGCCGTGGTGAT
>JAVBYK010000059.1 GCA_030824095.1 bacterium | reverse complement strand
GGATAGGGGGTGAGTTAAACAGATGAGTTAAATAGAGAGTCAGGGTTTATCCGCGTCTAGGTTGGCGCCCCAACTCTTGTGGGTGTGGGCATACTACAGTGCCGTCTTTGTCCAATAGCCAGGAGACTTTCTGTGATATCCGAATCCATGCGCAACACCGTCCGCGCCAAAGGTCTGGGAGCTTTGATGAAGGGCGCGGGTCTGGTGACCCGCTTCATCCCGATTCCGCAACCCACGCTGCTGGTCGGCCCCGGCTCCAGCGGCCGCCTGGGCCAGGCGGTTGCCGGCTTTGGCCACCGCAAGATCCTGATCGTCACCGACAGCATCATCTCCAAGCTGGGCCTGTTGAACAGCCTGACCGATGCACTGACCGCTGGTGGCGCGCAGTTCGTGGTGTTTGACGAGATCACTGCGGACGCGCCCATTCCCCTGATTCAGAAGGGCATCGACTTCTTCCACGAGCACGACTGCGATGCCATCGTCGCCTTTGGTGGCGGCTCATCCATGGACGCCTCCAAAGCCATCGCCGTGGCCGTGGCCAACCCCAAGCCGCTGAACCAGTTGGCCGGCTACCTCAAGGGCCTGCGCGCGCCGATCAAGATCTACGCCGTACCCACCACCGCCGGCACCGGTTCCGAAGTCACCGTGGCCGCCGTCATCTCCGACCCGGTCACGCACAAAAAGCTGGTCATCGTAGACCCGCGCATGGTGCCCAAGATGGCCGCGCTGGACCCCACGCTGATGACCGGCCTGCCACCCCACATCACGGCAGCCACCGGCATCGACGCGCTGACGCACGCCGTCGAGGCCTTTGTCGGCAACTGGACCACGGCCTACTCCGACGGCATGGCGCTGTCGGCGGTGGGCCTGATTTTCGAGAACCTGCGCACTGCCTACACCGATGGCAAGAACCTGGAAGCACGCGAGAAGATGGCGCTGGCATCCACCTACGCCGGCTTCGCCTTCACCCGCGCCAACGTGGGCTATGTGCATGCGATTGCCCACCAGTTTGGCGGCCTGTACCACACGCCGCACGGCCTGGCCAACGCCATCATGCTGCCCTTCGTGCTGAAGTACTCGCACCCGGCCATCGTGGACCGCCTGGCCCTGCTGGCCGTGGCCGCCAAGCTCGGCACGGCAGCGGAGGACGAGGCCACACTGGCGCAGAAGTTCCTGGATGCGGTGGACCAGCTCAACCACGACCTGGGCATTCCCACCACGCTGGCCGCGCTGCGCGAGGCCGACATTCCCAAACTGGCCCGGGCCGCCTGCCACGAGGCCCACACCGGCTACCCGGTGCCACGCTACATGTCGCAGGCCGAATGCGAAGACCTGATCCGCAAGGCCTTGCCGCCCAAGACTGCGCCAGACAAGGCTGCACCCGCCAGCGAAAAGACCACCACCAAGACAAGCACTCGCACCCGCAAGCCCAAAGCAGCGGCCAAAGCCTGAGACAGGGCGATGGCATAGCGGTTGCAGTAGAGTCACACGACATAGAACGAGGAGCAAACAATGAAGAAAGTCGTCTCAGTTACCCTGGGTTCCAGCAAGCAGGACCATGAGTTCCAGACCGAGTTCCTGGGCCAGCAGTTCACCGTGAGCCGCATGGGCGCCGACCAGGACACCGGCAAGGCCTGGGAGTTGATGCGCCGCCAGCAGGCCACGGCCGATGCCATTGGCCTGGGCGAGATCAGCGACCACTACCAGGTCGGTGTTCGCACCGTCGTCAACAAGGAAACCCAGCGCCTGACCAACGTCGTGACCCGCGTGCCGGTGACCACCGGCGCCACGCTGCGCCGCCTGCTGCAGGTGCGCGCCGTGCGCCATGTGCAGAAGGAACTGGGCCACTACTTCAACAACAACCTGGTGCTATTCCTCTCCGGCATGCGCAACTACGACATGGCCGTGGCGATGTCCGACTACACCAAGAACCTGAGCTTTGCCGACGCGCTGTTCCAGACCGGTGCACCCACCATGCTGGGATCGCTGGAGCAATTGGAGCTGTACGCCAAGGGCAGCAAGTACATGCTGTCGGGCAAGCCCGGCCAGATGCTGGAGGCCTCGCTGTCCGGCATCAAGAACCGCATGGTGGCCGAGGTGGTGGCCAAGTCGCACGTCATCGTCGGCACCTTTGCCGAGATCAAGGCCGTGGGCAACGCCACCAACCTGGATGGCAAGACCCTGATCACTTCCGCCGTGGACGACGAGCGCCTGGCCTTCTTTGCCAAGTGCAAGGTCAACCTGGTCATCGACGTGTCGCCCAAGCTGTTCCAGGAGGTGGTGGGCATCAACACCATCGAAGCCATGATCCTGGCCGCGCTGGAGAAGCCGCAGGAAGAGGTGTCGGACGACGACTTCGAGGAGATCCTCGACGAACTGCACATCAAGCCGCGTCTGCTGCACCCCACCGGCACGTTCCGCAACATCCGCCGCTTTGCGTTCGTGATCCACCCCTTGAGCCAGAACTACATCCGCAACGCTTTTCCGATTCCGAAGTCCACGCCCAAGTTCGTCATGGACAAGGTCGAGACGCTGGCCGCGCACATGCCGCCCATCGTCTATTGCAAGATGAGCAACATCGTCTCGCCCAATGGTGCCGAGGCTGAAGGCTGGCTGATCAGCGTGGGCGGCACGCCCAAGGAAATGCTGTCTCGCAGCCCGGAGTTCACCTACCGCCGCCTGCTGCAGGCCTCCAAGATGGCCGAAAAGATGGGTGCGCAGATCATGGGCCTGGGCGCCTTCACCAAGGTCGTGGGCGATGCCGGCGTCACCGTGGCGCGCCGTTCCAGCCTGCCCATCACCACCGGCAACAGCTACTCGGCCTCCGGCGCGCTGTGGGCCGCCGCCGATGCGATGCGCCGCATGGGCCTGGTGCACCTGAACAAGCACAACAAAAAGGTGGCAGCCAAGACCATGGTGATCGGCGCCTCCGGCTCCATCGGCTCGGTCAGCGCCCGCCTCTTGGCCATGTCGTTTGACGAGGTCTACCTGGCCGGACGCACGCTGAGCAAGCTCGATGAACTCAAGGCCTCGATCCTGAAGGAAACGCCGGACGCCAAGGTCTTCACCACCGTCGATTACAACGACCTGCTGGGCGACATGGACATGATCGTCACGTCCACCTCGGGCGCCGGCAAGGAAATCCTGGACATCATGAAGGTCAAGCCCGGCTGCGTCATCACCGACGTGGCACGCCCGCTGGACCTGCCGGCATCCGACGTGGCCAAGCGCCCGGACGTGCTGGTGATTGAATCCGGCGAGATCGAGCTGCCGACCAAGGTCAAGGGCCTGAAGAGCATCGGCCTGCCGCCCAACGTGATCTACGCCTGCCTGGCCGA
>JAVBYK010000156.1 GCA_030824095.1 bacterium | reverse complement strand
GCCTGGGTGAGAGCGCCTGGCGCCGCATTCGCAGCAAGCTGGAGAACCAACATGACTAGCCCCATCCTGCTGGAAGCCATCGGCATCGAAAAGTATTACGACAAGTTCGCCGCGCTGGGCGGGGTCGATCTGAAGGTGCGCGCCAACACCGTGCACTCGGTCATCGGTCCCAATGGCGCGGGCAAGACCACGCTGTTCCACATGCTGACCGGCACCAAGCGCGTCAGCGGCGGCCGCATTGTGTTTGACGGGCACGACGTGACGCACGAGCCCGACCACCGCCGCGTGCAGCGCGGCATGGCGCGCTCGTTCCAGGTGACCAGCCTGTTCCTCAGCCTGCCGGTGCGCGAGAACCTGCGCCTGGCCGCCCAAGGCATTGCCCCGGCCAAGGCGCTGAACTGCTGGCACGAGCCCGTGGGGCCGCGCGCCTGCAGCGACACCGTGGAGCGCGTGCTGGCCAAGCTGGGCCTGGAGAGCCACGCCCTGACGCCAGCCGGCAACCTGTCGCACGGCCAGCAGCGGCGCCTGGAAGTTGGCATGGCGCTTGCTGCCCACCCCAAGGCGATCTTTCTGGACGAGCCCACCTCGGGCATGGGCATTGATGATCTGGACGACATGAAGCGCCTGATCCAGAGCCTGCGCGAGGAGCACACCGTGGTGCTGATTGAACACAATATGGACATCGTGATGGACATCTCGGACACGGTCACCGTCATGCAGCAGGGCCGCGTGCTGGCCGAAGGCCTGCCCCACGCCATTCGCAGTGACGACCGCGTGCGCGCCGCCTACCTGGGCAACATGATCACCGGGGGCAAGGCATGAATGCGAAGCCGATTCTGGAACTGGAAAACGTGCACGCCCACTATGGCAAGAGCCACGTGCTGCAGGGCATGAACTTGGAGGTAAACGACGGCGAGCTGGTGACCCTGCTCGGGCGCAACGGTGCGGGCAAAACCACCACGCTCAAAAGCATCGTGGGCGTGGTGCCCCCCACGCAGGGCATCGTGCGGTTTGGCGGTCAGACCCTGCAAGGCATGCCGCCCCATGTGATTGCCAAGCGCGGCGTCTGCCTGGTGCCCGAGCACCGGGGTATCTTCAAGCTGCTGACGGTGGAAGAGAACCTGATGCTCGGCCAGCGCAAGCAGTCGCCGTGGCAACTGGAGGACGTGTACCGCATCTTCCCGCGCTTGAAGGAGCGGCGCAAGAATGGCGGCGGCCAGCTCTCGGGCGGCGAGCAGCAGATGCTGGCCATTGGCCGCGCCCTGATGAACGACCCCAAGCTGCTGATGCTCGATGAACCCGTGGAAGGGCTGGCGCCGGTCATCGTGGAGGAAATCGTGGCCCAGCTCAACACCATCAAGGCGGCCGGTGTGGCGATCCTGCTGGTGGAGCAGAACCTGGAGGTCTGCACCCAGTTGGCCAACCGCCACTACATCATCGAACAAGGCAGCATCGTCTACGGTGCGGACAACGCCAGCTTCCTGGCCGACACCGAGGTCAAGGACCGTTATCTGGGAGTAGGTTTGGTATGAAGATTTTGATCGCCCGGTTGAACCACGAGACCAACACGTTCTCGCCCGTACCCACGCCGCTGGAATCCTTTAGCCCCACCTATGGCGAGGCGGCCTACCAGGCGAACCTGGGCATGCGCACCGCGATGGCGGCCTTCATCGACCTGGCGCAACAGCTCGGCGCCACGCTGATCACACCCGTGTCCGCCACCGCCAACCCCAGCGGCCCGGTGCAGGCATCGGCCTACAACGCACTCACCGACTGCATCGTGGCGGCTGTGCCGGGTTGCGATGCCATCCTGCTGGACCTGCATGGCGCCATGGTGGCCGAGAACAGCCTGGACGGCGAAGGCGACCTGCTGGCACGCGTGCGCGCCGCAGCGCCCGGCGTTCCCATCGGCGTGGCGCTGGACCTGCACGGCAACATCACGCAAAAAATCGTGGACAACGCCGACGTGGTGGTCGGCTTCAAGACCTACCCGCACGTGGATATGTACGAAACCGGCCAGCACGCCGGGCGCCTGCTGCTGGCCATGTTGCAGGGCGGGCAGCGTTACACCGTGCGCTGGCGCCAGTTGCCGCTGATGAGCCACACGCTGCGCAGCACCACACTGCACGGCGCCATGCAGCGCGCGGTGCAGGCCGCGCAGGCAGCCGAGCGGGACGATGGCCTGCCGGCAGTCACCATCTTTGCCGGCTTCTCGCTGGCGGACATTCCGGCACCGTTTGTGAGCGTGGTGGCCACAGCCGTCGATTCACCGGCGGGCGTGGCCGCCGTGCAGGCGGCCGTGGACCGCATTGCCGACCAGATCTGGTCCGAGCGGGGCCAGTTTGTGTACCGCAGCGAGGCGCTGGACAGCTCGCTGCAACGCGCACGCGCGATGGCCGAGGGCGCGACACGCCCGGTGCTGCTGCTGGACCACAGCGACAACTGCATGTCGGGCGGAACTTGCGACACCATGGACGTGCTGCAGGCTGCCCTGGCGCAAGGCCTGCACGACATTGCGGTCGGCCCGCTGTGCGACCCGCAGGCCGTGGCTGCCCTGGTGGAGGCCGGTGTGGGCGCCCGCGTCAACCTGGCGCTGGGCAACAGGGTGGCGCTGACGCAGTTGGCCATCACCAAACACCCCATGCAGGTGACGGGCACGGTGCGCGCCGTGTGCGACGGCACCTACACCGTCAGCGGCCCCATTTACACCGGCCAGCGCTGCTGCATGGGCCGCACGGTGCTGCTGGACATTGGCAGTGCGCAGATCGTGGTGACGGAACAACCCCATGAGCCCTGGGACCTGGGCGTCTTTGCATGCGTGGGCGTGGACCCCACACAGCACCGCTTCCTGCTGTTGAAGTCGCGCATGTATTGCCGGCCGGTTTTCGTACCGCTGTCGCAGGGATTGATCGAATGCGACAGCCCGGGCGTGACCAGCTCGGACTACGCGCTGTTCCCGTTTGCACGCATCACGCGCCCGGCATTTCCGTTAGACGCCATCTGAACCATTTGCATCGCCCCGTTTGGAGGAGCCCCGCCATGAACACCGCAACCGCCATCGACATCGCATCGGCCCGCATCAACGGCCAGCGCCTGTGGGACTCCCTCATGGAGTTGGCCCAGATCGGCGCCACCCCCAAGGGCGGCGTCTGCCGCCTGACCCTCACCGACCTGGACAAACAAGGCCGTGACCTGGTCACCCGCTGGGCCCGCGAGGCCGGTATGACCGTCACCATCGACAAAATCGGCAACGGCTTCATGCGCCGCGCCGGGCGCAACAACAGCTTGGCCCCAATAGTCACCGGCAGCCACATCGACACCCAGCCCACCGGCGGCAAGTT
>JAVBYK010000045.1 GCA_030824095.1 bacterium | reverse complement strand
TCGTCCAGGCCCAGTTGTTTAGCCAAGCTGACCATCATGGCGCACACGGCCACCGAGTGCATGTAGGTGTAGTCGTCAACCGTCTTCAGGCGGGCCAGACTGATCAATGCGCCGGGGTTGCGCGCGACGGAGTCCGTGATCTCCTCCACCAACTGCCGGGCTCCACCGGTATCCACCGATTTGCCCATACGGGCTTCCTCAAACATGGAAATAACCGCCTGCTTGGACTGCAGGCAAATCTTGGCCGCGCGCTCCAGTTCCTTCCCCATCGAAACAGGTGCCACCTCGCGCTTCTGATGGCCCTCCTGTTGAAGCTGCGCTTCCACTTGCGCATCCGATTCGGCTTCCGATACCGCAGCGGTCCCCACCGGCACGTCCATTCCCTTGTCGGAATCGATCCAGACCTCACGAATACTGCTGGCGAGGATGGCTTTGATGTCCTGTGGATCGGCCACTACAAAGCCGTTTCGCCAGAAGGGGTGCTCCATCCATGAGCCACAGAACTCCTTGAGGTGCATCCCCAGTGTCAGTTGTTCGACTTTGATTTTTTTTAGCATGTCACTCCGCCCGCACTTGTCCGAACTGGAAACCGCTTCCCGATACAACGGCAAGGGCGCTGGACCACCCGCAAAACACTGGCGGCATGGTCAGTCAGCCATCAATGCAAGTGACGTGGTTTGCGACCACCACCGCCATGACCGCCATGGTTGCCGCCAGACCCGCTTGGAGGCTTTCCCAAAGCCAGGGAACTCACCAACGCATCAAAACGCTGTGTAAACAATTTGTCAACTTCACTCACCACGCCGCTCAACTCGGCACCGTCAAAATGGCGCTCCATCAGACTGACGACATCCTGCACCAGCAGATCACGCTGCACCTGCATGATCGCGGCGGGATTGGGACCGACAAACAGCATCAGGAAATCGTCCCTGGACTCGGTACCGGGTGGCCCGTCTTCCTCGTCAAAATCCGCGTCGTAAAAAGTGACCTCCACAGCCGCCCCGGAATCCGCAATGTCATTCAGATTCATGCACAACTCATCCAGGGTCTGGCGAAAGTCGTAGTCACCCGCAACCGTCCAGCACATTTGCAGCAAGTGCTCTTGCGCATCGAACTTGATGCCTGGCTCATCTTCATAGGAGCTGTTCGCACCATCCGACAGAGACCGTGCCCCGGCGTATTTCCACAGCGGCTTGAGTGCCTCCTGGAGTTGTTCAAAGCGCACGTCCGTACGCAGTGCGACTTGTCCGTGGACATGGATCTCGAAGGGGGCGTTGTAGCGTGGCATAGGATGAAGTGTCGTTGGTGCCCGAGACCGGAATCGAACCGGTACGCCCGTTATTCACGAAGCGGCGGATTTTAAGTCCGATGTGTCTACCTATTTCACCACTCGGGCACGTGCAGTCTATTGTGGAACAAAAATGCCCCGCCAGCGAACGTTGACGGGGCACAGTTGATCGATATTTCTGGAGGCGCGGTCCGGAGTCGAACCGGACTAACCGGATTTGCAATCCGGGGCATAACCGCTTTGCTACCGCGCCATTGTCTTCTTGTCCACAGAACCAGATTGGTCCTATTCCACCGAATGAAAAAGGGAAGCTGGAAGCTTCCCTTTTCTTGGAATTTGGAGCGGGAAAAGAGTCTCGAACTCTCGACCTCAACCTTGGCAAGGTTGCGCTCTACCAACTGAGCTATTCCCGCGTTTCAAGCCTCAAATTATAGCGTGGTTTTTCCAGTTTTCACATGCAGGTCAAAAAAGTTTGCGGAAACCCGTCAGTGCTTTACAGAACCCTGCAGGGCCGACGTGGGCACGCTGGCCGCAACCACTTCGGCTGCAGGTGCAGGTTCTTCCTCAGGCAACGGAACCGGCTTGGACTCCAGCGCCAGGTCGAGCACCTTGTCGATCCAGCGCACAGGAATGATCTCCAGCCCGTTCTTGACGTTGGCGGGAATGTCCTGCAAATCCTTGGCATTGGCTTCGGGAATCAACACGGTCTTGATGCCACCGCGCAGCGCTGCCAGCAGCTTTTCCTTCAGGCCGCCAATCTCGGTAACTTCGCCACGCAGAGTGATTTCCCCTGTCATGGCCACATCCCCTCGCACCGGAATGCCGGTTAGCGCAGACACGAAGGCGGTTGTCATGGCGGCACCCGCACTGGGGCCATCCTTGGGCGTTGCACCATCGGGCACGTGAATGTGGATGTCCTTTTTCTCAAAGATTTCGTCCTTGATACCCAAGCGGCGTGCACGGCTGCGCACCACCGTGCGCGCGGCTTCCACCGACTCTTTCATGACATCGCCCAAGGAACCTGTGCGCGTGATGACGCCCTTGCCGGGGGTCAGAGCCGCTTCAATGGTCAGCAGGTCACCACCCACTTCGGTCCATGCCAGTCCAACCACCTGGCCCACCTGATTCTGCTGCTCGGCACGCCCGTAGGTGTACTTGCGCACCCCGAGATAGTCGTTCAGGTTGTCCTCCGTCACAGTCACCTGGGCTTTAAGCTTCTTCAGCAACAGGCCCTTGACGACCTTGCGGCAAATCTTGGACAGCTCGCGCTCCAGGGAGCGGACACCGGCTTCACGGGTGTAGTAGCGAACAATATCGCGCACCGCATCCTCTGAAATCGACAGCTCGGTTTCCTTGACACCGTTGTTCTTCATCTGCTTGGGCAGCAGGTAGGTGATAGCGATATTGGTCTTTTCGTCCTCCGTGTATCCGGAGAGGCGAATCACTTCCATGCGATCCAGCAGCGCCGAGGGAATGTTCATGGAATTGGACGTTGCCACGAACATCACGTCGCTCAGGTCGTAGTCCACCTCGACGTAATGGTCGCCAAACTTGTGATTCTGCTCGGGGTCCAACACTTCCAACAGGGCGCTGCTGGGGTCTCCGCGAAAATCCGTGCCCAGCTTGTCAATCTCGTCCAGCAAAAACAAGGGGTTGCGCGTGCCCACCTTGGACAGGCTCTGCAGCACCTTACCGGGCATGGCACCGATGTAGGTGCGCCGATGGCCACGGATTTCGGCTTCATCGCGCATGCCGCCCAGTGCCATACGCACGTATTTGCGACCAGTCGCCTTGGCAATGGACTGCCCCAAGGATGTCTTGCCAACGCCGGGAGGGCCGACCAGACACAAAATAGGTGCCTTGAGTTTGTCAACCCGCTGCTGCACCGCGAGGTACTCCAGGATGCGGTCCTTGACCTTGTCCAGCCCGTAGTGGTCTTCGTTCAGCACGGCCTCGGCATGGGTCAGGTTGTGCTTGATCTTGGTCTTGGCCGCCCAAGGCAAGCCCACCAGCACGTCGATGTAGTTGCGCACCACGGTGGCTTCTGCGGACATGGGCGA
>JAVBYK010000503.1 GCA_030824095.1 bacterium | reverse complement strand
TTCTTCTTGCGGATCGAGTCCATGGCCTGGCGGCCCTGCTCGGCGGCCTTGCGAATCAGCCCCATGCCACCGAGTTCGCCGGCAATGAAGATGCCCGGCACATTGGTCTCAAAGTGCGGCGTCACGTTGGGAATGTCGATGCCGCGCTTCTCGGTGCCAAACACCAGCTTGATGGACTCCACCGGACAGGCCGCCATGCAGGCACCGTGGCCGATGCACGCCGCCGCGTTGACCAGCACGGCCTTGCCATTGACCACGCCCAGCGCCCCTTCCGGGCAGGCCTTGGTGCAGGCGCCCGAGCCCATGCAGCGGCTCGGGTCCACCACCGGGTGCAGCGACGGTGGCTCCACCAGACCGGCCTGCACGGCCTGCTGCAATTCGGCCGAATGGGTGGCGTGGATGCGCCGCTGGCGCCGCAGATACAGGGTCATCACCAGCAGAACGATGGCGATGTAGATCAGGATGTAGTTCATGGTTCCAACGACGGGCTATCCGGCCCGGCTCAACGCACTCAGGGTTTGCTCAACTTGACGCTCTTGCTGGTTTGCCCCGCCAGTTGCCGGGCCTGCTCCAGGCCGGGCAGGATCTGGCGCACCATGGGGCTATCCGCAGGGCCCTGGTCCACCAATTGCTGCCAATACTGGATCGCCCGGGCGTAGTCCTGCCGGTCAAAGGCCTCGGAGCCGGCCATGGACAGGGCCTTGGGGTTGCGCGGGTCCATTTTCAGCGCGCGTTCGACCAGCTTGAGGGGTTCGCCGGCCAGCACCCGGTTGTTCTGCATGGCCAGCGAGTCGGCGTAGTCGGCCAGCAGGTTGGCATCGTCCTTGCGCAGTGCCACGGCCTTCTCGTAGGCCTTCAACGCCTCGGGGTGGCGGCCCAGCACGCTGTACGAGCGCGCCAGCATGGCCCAGCCCTCGGCGTCCCCGGGCTGCTGTTTCAGGCGCTCGGCCAGCCGGTCGGTCATGGACACCACCTGGTCCGAGTTGGTCCCGTGGGGTGCACTGGCGGGCATCGTGGAGGGCGTCGAAGTCGTCCCCATCATGGCCGCGCTCGGACCGACGACGCCGGCGTGGGCCACTACGGCCGGACTGGCTGGCACGCGCCTGGCAGACGCCCAGTAGCCCGCACCCGCCACGACCAGCGCCAGCGCTGCAATGCCGGCAAACACCAGCCGCGCGTTGCTGTCCTGCGGGGGTTGGATCAGCACCTGGTCCAGCAGACGGCGCTCCAGCGCGGCCTTGTCGGTGTCGTACTGTTGGGGGGTCAACACCCCGGATGTCAATTGCGCCTGGAGTTGCTGCAACTGCTGGCGCAGGCTGTCGATGGATTCGTTCATGTTGGGAATAGGGAGTTGGGTCGTTTAAAAGTCGAAGCGCGCGCCGAGGTAATAGAACATGCGCTGGGAGGATTCGTTGCGGGTCGGACCGGTGGAGTCGGCAATCTCGTATGACAGTTCGGTCTCCAGGGAAACGCGCTTGATGATGCGGTAGGTCATGCGGATGCCCGGTGTCCAGCGCTTCATCTTGTTGCCCAGACTGTCCTCCTGCACGTACAGGCGCAGGGAGGGTTCCACCTGCCAGTCCTCGTTGATACCGGTCAGGTTGTTGTACGACAGCAGGGTGCCCTTGTAGGTCGGGCCTGTCAGGTAGTTCACATTGAAGACGTGGGTGTCCCGCGCGGAGTACAGGTTGGAGCCGATGAGCTGCACACCCAGGCTCCATAGGTCACCGGTGCTGGGCTGGCCATTGGGCAGGATGACGGCAATCGGCTTGATCTCGTCCACATTGGTGTAGTTGAGGTTGGCACCGGCCTGCCAGTTGGCCGCCACCGGCATCGTGAAGCCCACCATGCCCTGGGTCTGGAACGAGGTGATGCCGTTGACCTGGTCTCGCAGCATGTCGATGGGCGTGGTGCCCAGCAGTTCGGAGAGGCTGCGCGCCGGTGTGGGCAGCATCGGGTCCTGGAAGAACAGGATGTTGCCCAGCGAGCGCACCGGCGTGGCACGCCGGTCGAACAGGAAGTTGATCACGGTGGTATCGGGGAACTGCCACGAGCCCTGCACAGTGGCAATGTTGAGGCCGCGCAGAACCTGGTCATAGTCCACCTGCCCGCTCAGGGCCAGTCCGTCATTGAAATAGCGCAGCTCGGCACCGAGGGCGCTGCGGTCGATCTGGTCATCGATCATCTGCTGGTTGACGTACACGCTGCCGCTCATGTTGGTGGCCAGTGCGTCGGCATCGACCCAGGCGCCATAGAAGTAGCGGCGGCTGTCGAGCAACAAGTCGGTGGGCACGCCATAGACCCCATTGAGCTTCCATTTCGGCGCAAACGTGTAGGAGCCCTGGATGCCGTCAAACCGGTACAGCACACCACCGCCAACCGGTGACTGGCGCCCGACCTTGAAGGCCGTGCCGTTGGTCAGCGAGCGCTGGTCAAAGTACAGCGCCGAGAGGCGGTTCTTGTTCGGCCGGTTGGGCATGAGGTCGGCGCTGTAGGTGTCGCGCAGCACGAAGCGCATGTCTTTTTCCGCATCGCGGTAGCGCCAGTTCAGGTCCACATTGGTCTGCACCTGCTTCTGGTCGGTCCCGGAAAGATTGCTTTCCGATTGCAGTATCGGCAAGCCGCCGATGGGCGAGTCCACAAAATCCTGCGAGCGGGTTTGCGACTGACCGCCGTAATAAAACAGCGAAACCGAGCCACTGGTGGTGGAGACCGGCTCGGCACCTGTGCGGCGCTTGGCCACCGTGGATTCGGCGGGCAGATTGACCAGGTACTGGCGGATCTGTTCACTGTCCTCACCACTGGGATAGAGCTTGAGGAAGGTCTCAAACTCGCCACGCGCCCGCTGGTTGTCGCCCGCTTTCAGGCGCGTGATGCCAATCTGCTCCTGGGCCTTGCGGGTGCGCGTGTTGGGAGGCAGATTCAGCAGGGAGTCCAGCGCGGTGATGGCGTCCTGGTAGTCGCCCCGGTCATTGGCCGCATTGGCGACAGCCATCAGCTTGGCGGCCTGGGCCTCCACTTCCGGTCCCGATGCCACGGGTGCAGCGGCGGCATCGCCGGGTTCTGCTGCACGCGCCACCACGGCGGGCGCTGCGGACGCTGGGGCCTGGCGCAGGCTGATCACGGCTGCGTCGGGAAAGCGCTTGACGAGAATGCGCTGCGCGTTGTCTGCCTCGGCCTGGGTGGCAAAGTAGCCCAGTGCGATCTCGTAGCGGGTCTTGCCATCTTCCACACGGCTGGAGGTGAACACCTCGGCCTCCTGCAGGATGGCTGGAATCGATGCCTTGAGTTGTTCACCGGGGTCGGTGGAGTGCTGCAGCAGCACGGCAAACTGCTTGCCCGGCTCCAG
>JAVBYK010000434.1 GCA_030824095.1 bacterium | reverse complement strand
CATGCCACCTCCGACTGGATGGAGATCGAGAAGCAGCGCGGCATCTCGGTGGCCTCCAGCGTGATGCAGATGGTCTACCGCGACCACGTCATCAACCTGCTCGACACCCCCGGCCACAAAGACTTTTCGGAAGACACCTACCGCGTGCTGACCGCCGTGGACTCGGCGCTGATGGTGATTGACGCCGCCAACGGTGTGGAAAGCCAGACCCGCCGCCTGATCGAGGTCTGCCGCCAGCGCGATACGCCCATCATCACCTTCGTCAACAAGATGGACCGGGAAGTGCGCGAACCGCTGGACATCCTCGACGAGATCGAGCGCGAGCTGGGCATGCCCTGCGTGCCCATGACTTGGCCGGTGGGCCAGGGCAAGGCGTTCGGCGGCATCGTGAACCTGCGCACGCAGGCCATGACCGTGTTCGAGTCGGGCAGCGAGCGCCGCCCGCAGGACTTTGACACCGTGCCCCTGAACGACGCGGCCTCGCTGGAGCAGCGCTTTGGCCACGAATGGACCACCGCCATGGAGAGCATGGAACTGGCCACCGGCGCGTCGCCCGCCTGGGACCACGCCGCCTTCCTGGCCGGCAAGCAGACCCCGGTGTTCTTTGGCTCCGGTGTCAACAATTTCGGTGTGATGGAAGTGCTGGACGCGCTGGTGGACCTGGCACCCTCGCCCGGCGCGCGCACCAGTTCCTTCATCGTCAACAAGCAGCCGGTCATCAAAGAGGTGCAGCCCGAAGACGACGCCTTCAGCGGCGTGGTCTTCAAGGTGCAGGCCAATATGGACGCCAACCACCGCGACCGCATTGCCTTTGTGCGGGTGGCCTCCGGCAAATACACACCGGGCATGAAGCTCAAAGTCATGCGCACCGCCAAGGAACTGCGCCCCACATCCGTGGTGACCTTCATGAGCCAGCGCCGCGAGGCAGTGGAAGAGGCCTACGCCGGCGACATCGTCGGCTTCACTACCCACGGCGGCGTGCAGCTGGGCGACACGATCACCGACGGCAGCGTCAACCTGCTCTACACCGGACTGCCCTTCTTCGCGCCGGAAATGTTCATGACCGTGGTGCTGCGCAACCCCTTGCGCACCAAGCAGTTGCAGCAAGGCCTGGCCCAGTTGGGCGAGGAAGGTGCCATCCAGGTGTTCAAGCCCGAGATCGGCGGCAACATGCTGCTGGGCGCCGTGGGCCAGTTACAGTTTGAAGTGGTGCAGCACCGCCTCAAGGGCGAGTACGACGCCGACATCCGCCTGGAAGGCTGCCAGTACACCGGCGCGCGCTGGATCACCGCCGACACGCCGAAGGAACTGCAGGAGTTCATCAACGCCTACCCGCAGCGCATGGCACGCGACGCGGCGGATACGCTGGCCTATTTGTGCACCAGCCCGTATGACGTGCGCCTGGCGCAGGAACGCTTTCCCAAGATCCACTTCCATCCGCTGCGCGAGCATGCGGGTCTGGCGTTGCAAAGTGCCGGCTAATCGGGAGACGGGCCTGCTGCCGCTGGCCGACTGGCCGCTGGCCGAGCGCCGCCAAATCGTCGGCGTGTTCACCGACATCGATGACACGCTGACCAGCCACGGCGCCATCACGCCCGACGCCTTGCAGGCCTTGGCCGATCTCAAGGCGGCCGGTCTGATCGTGATCGCCATTACCGGTCGTCCCGTGGGTTGGGGCCAGCCGTTTGCCGCCAGTTGGCCGGTGGACGCGCTGGTGGCCGAGAACGGCGCTGTGGCGCTGGTTCCCCAAACGGTTTTTGGTCAAAATGGCCTACAGCCCTTGTCGAATATAGCTAGGCCGCTATCAAAACTGTATCAACAGGATGCCGCCACCCGCGCCAAAAACCACGCCGCGATGCAGGTGGTGGCCGAGCAGGTGCTAAGCAAAGTGCCCAGCGCCCGCCTCTCCAATGACAAGGGCGGCCGCGAGACCGACCTGGCCTTTGACTACGCCGAATTCAACCAGCAGCCACCCGAGGACGTGCAGCGCGTGCTGACATTGCTGGAGCAGGCCGGCATGCACACCACCATCAGCAGCATCCACATCCATGGCTGCTTTGGCGACTTCAACAAATGGATGGGCGCCTGCTGGATTGCCCGCGAACTCCTGGGCCGCGATCTGGCCAGTGAGATCGACCGCTGGGCCTTCGTCGGCGACTCCGGCAACGACCAGGTCATGTTCCAGCACTTCACCCACAGCTTTGGCGTGGCCAATGTGCGCCGCTTCGCGCAGCAGCTGACCCACCTGCCGCGCTACATCACGCCCAGCGAACGGGGTGCGGGCTTTGCCGAAGTGGCGCGGGCGATCACCGGTTAACCCTACTTCCCGTTCAAGTCGTCATTCTTGAAATACTTGGTGCCCTGGATGGTGGCCTGCAGGGCCAGGCCGTTCTCGGTGAGCTGGTACAGGGTCACACCGGGGGCCACGGTGATGGCGCCGGTGGCGGCACCGCCCTTGTCGCCGGCCTTGGCGGCAGCGTCGGCCTGGGCGTTGGCCTCCCAGCCGCTGTTGGTGAACTGCTTGAGTTTGTCGGTGGTGGAGAACACGAACACGCCGCGAAAGTCTTTCACACCCAGGCCAATGCCAAAGCCGCCGGAGACCATCTTCATGTAGACGTCCTTGCCGCTGCGGTTGTCGTGCGCCACGCCTGAGCCACCGGCGGCTGAAAGCAGGATTAGGTTGATGCCGACGTTGCTGAACACGGCGTAGCCCGCCGCCTTATGCACATCGTCCCGCGCGGCGGGGTGCACCTTGTACAGACGCTCCAGCGTGGTGGCGCGCATCTTCTGGATTTCGGCGCGCTGCTCGGCCACGGTGGCGGCCAGGGCGGTGGTGGCGGGAGCCAGCAGGCCCAAGGTGAGGAACAGGGTGGCGATGGCACGGCCGGCCAGGTGGCGACGCTGCAGCAGCATGATCAGTCTCCGGTGAGGATTCAGGCGAGAGAAATGGCGTCAGGTGCCGTGCAGGGCAGCAGCAGCGTGAAGGTGGTTTTCACGCCCGGGGTGCTCTGCACCGTCATCTGGCCACCCAGGGGACCATACACCATATTGTGGGAAATGTGCAGCCCCAGCCCGGTGCCGCCCTGCCCCAGCCGGGTGGTGAAGAAGGGGTCAAAAATCTTGCCCAGGTGCTCGGGCGCAATGCCAATGCCATCGTCGCTGACGGTGATGCAGGCCTGTTCGCCCTGGCGCGCGCAGCTGACGGTGATGGTGCCGGGCTGCACATCGTGGAAGCCATGGTGCACCGCATTCATGACCAGGTTGGTCACCACCTGGCCCAGCGGTCCGGGGTAGCTGTGCATGGCGATGCCGCTCTCCAGGTGCTGCACCATGCGGATCGGCGTCTTGGACA
>JAVBYK010000046.1 GCA_030824095.1 bacterium | reverse complement strand
GCGGACAAGCTGGAGCACGCCATGTCCTACCAGCCGCGCCCGCGTGTGCCTCCGCCGCGTCCCCGGGATGTGGCGCCCATACCGGCGGTCCCTGCTCCGGCATCCGTGCCCGTCGCCGCCGAGCTGCCGCGCTACGTGCGCGGCATCCGCTAGAACCCGGGGTTGCATGGCGGTGGCTTCATGCCCCGTCCGCTGCTGATGCCCCGATTCCCGCGCTCCGTCGCGTTCCTGCGGGGTGGGCGCTTGACCGACCCTGGGGGGCTCAGTATCGTCAGCGCATGACTCCAACTCCCGACTCCATTCAGCCCGGCGTGGCCCCGGCGCACAGGACCTTTCTGGTGCGCCACGCACGCTATGTGACCGTGGTGCTGGTCACGACGCTGATTGGTGCACTGGCCTTCTACCCCATCACCCGCAATTCCTTCCCCGAGCTGCTGGGCGAGACCTTTCTGGTTTCGCTGACTCTGCTGGGTGCCTACCTGCTGGCCGGGGCCTGGCAACAGACCTGGGTGCCGCGTTGGGTGGCCCAGGTGCTGGCGGTGGCTGCCGCAGCACCGCTGGGGCCGCTGATCGTGCAACTGGTTTCGGTGCAGGGGGACATTGGTGCCTTCATGGGCTCACGCTCGCGGGTGGTGGGCTTCTGGTGGGTCACCATCAGCGCCGCGCTGGTGGGTCTGCTGGTCACGCTGGGTGCGCTGGTGCGTGAACGCGATGCCCATGCCCGCGCCCAGGCCCTGCAGTTTGCGCTGGAGCGCGAAACGCTGATGCGCCAGGCCACCGACGCACGGCTGAACCTGCTGCAGGCGCAGATCGAGCCCCATTTCCTGCTCAACACCCTGGCCAACGTGCAGGAACTGATCGAGAGCGGCTCACCCCGCGCCGCGCCGGTTTTCAAGAGCCTGATTGCCTACCTGCGCGCCGCCATGCCGCAGCTGCAGCAGGGCGGCGCGACGCTGGGCCATGAAGCGGATCTGGTGCGCTCCTATCTGGACCTGATGCTGATGCGCATGCCCGACCGCCTGCAGTTTGTGGTGCAACTGGACCCGGCGCTGCGCGGTTTGCGCTTCCCGGCCATGGCACTGCTGACGCTGGTGGAAAACGCGGTGCACCACGGCATCGACCCGCATTGCGATGGCGGGCGCATTGACGTGGGCGCACGCACGGAGACCGCCGCAGACGGAACGACACACCTGCATGTGTGGGTGGCCGACACCGGCATGGGGATGTCCGAGTCGGCCCAGCCGGGCATCGGCCTGGCCAATCTGCGGGCGCGTTTGCAGGACTTCTTCCATGGTCGCGCGCGCCTGGAGTTGAGCGAAAACCCGCCACAGGGTGTGCGGGCCGAGATCATCGTGCAAGGGGTGAACTGAGATGCAGACCTGTACGGCCCTGGTGGCCGACGATGAGCCGCTGTTGCGCGAGCGCCTGGTGGCCATCCTGCACCGGCTGTGGCCCGAGCTGCAGATCGTTGCCACGGCCCGCAACGGGCGCGAGGCGGTGGAACTGTTCGACGAGCTGGAGCCGAGAATCGCCTTTCTGGATGTGCACATGCCGGGCATGAATGGCATCGAGGCCGCGCGCTGCATGGGCGACCGGGCGGAGCTGGTGTTCGTCACCGCGCACGAACAGTACGCGGTCGATGCCTTTCGCCAGGAGGCCATCGACTACATCGTCAAACCCTTTGACGAGGAGCGGCTGGCAGAGACGGTGCGCCGCCTGCGCGAGCGTCTGCTGGCCCCTGCCGCGCCCGCGCCGGGTGTGCTGTCCTCGGCGGCGCTGGACACGTTGGCCGAGCACCTGCGCGGCCAGCTGGCGCCACCCCGGTACCTGCAGTGGATCAAGGCCTCGGTCGGCAGCACGGTGCGCCTGATCCCGGTGGAGCAGGTGGCTTATTTCAAGTCCGACACCAAGTACACGCTGGTCGTGTGGGAGGGCGGCGAGGCCCTGATCCGCAAGACCATTCGCGAGCTGGCCGACGCGCTGGACCCGGCGCGCTTTGCCCAGATCCACCGGGCGGCCATCGTCAACCTGATGCAGGTGCAGCAGTTCAACCATGGTCCGCATGATGGCGGTGAGGTGCAGATCAAGGGCCGTGGCGAGTGTCTGCCGGTGAGCCGCAGCTTTGTGCACCTGTTTCGCCAGATGTAACGAACGCGGGCCATGGGTGACGTGCGTCACACCATGTCCGCCCAGTGTTTTCGGCACGATCTTTGCGTTACAGTGCGTAGGCCAAACCAATCAACTCCACCATGCGGAACACCCCTCCCCTGTCAGGCCGACTGCGCACCCTGTGGTTGCGTCTGCATTCCCTGCGGGTGGTGATTGCGCTGACAGTGGTGGCCGGCGTCGTGTTGGCGTCGTTCTTTTCCTATGTGCAGCAGACGTCCGATTTGCGCGAGCAGCACATCGCCCAGATTCACACCGAGATGGGCCACCTGGGTGCGCTGACGGCCCTGGCGCTGCGCGAACCCTTGTGGCAGTTTGAGGCCGAGCAGGCCAACTCCATCATGGAGGCTGCGTTCATCAATCCTGACGTGGTGTCCATTGCGATCTGGGATGACAAGGGTGCCCCCTTTGCCACGCGCACCCGCGACCCTGAAGACCCCAGCCTGGTGGAAAGTGCCACGCGCACGGTGGAACGCAACAAGACCATGGTCGGCAAGCTGGAGATCCGGATGTCCACCGCCGGTTATGTGCGCAAGGTCAGCGATGTGCGCATGCAATACGTGCGCCAGGGCCTGCAGATTTCCATTGGTGCGCTGCTGGTCATTTTGTTGTTGATGCACTGGCGCCTGGTGCGTCCGCTGGAAGATCTGGTCACGGCGTCGGGCCGCCTGGAGAAGGGGCAGCTGGATGTGCCGATCCGACGGGTCTTTCAGGACGAGGTGGGCGCGCTGGCCGACAGTCTGGAGGCCACCCGGCTGGCGTTGATCCACCTGATCGCCCAACTGGAGAGCCGCAACCAGGAACTGACTGACGCCAATGAGCATCTGGAACAGCGGGTGGCCGAACGCACCGAGTCGCTGGAGACGACCCTGGGGACGCTGGAGCGCGCCCAGGAGGAAATCATCCAGACCGAAAAACTGGCATCCCTGGGGCGTGTCGTGGCCGGCGTGGCGCACGAGCTGAACACCCCAATTGGCAATGCGCTGACCGTGGCGTCGACCATCCAGGCCGACCTGGAGGTCCTGAAGGCCGAATTCACCACCGGGACCATGCGCCGCTCCTCCATGAGTGCTTTCCTGGCGCGGGCCGAGGAGGGCCTGACGCTGTCACTGAGCAACCTGCAGCGGGCCGCCCATCTGATATCGGACTTCAAGCAGGTGGCGGTGGACCAGACCAGTGACCAGCGCCGC
>JAVBYK010000233.1 GCA_030824095.1 bacterium | reverse complement strand
GCACCGGTGGACAGCATGGATCGGGTGTTGGAAAAGGCAGGAATGTCGGGCATGCTCGGGCGTCAAAGGTTTCGCGCAATCGGCCTGCGCTGACTTCGAAGTATGACACCGGAATGACACGCGTGTGGCCAATTCCTGCACCCTAAAGGTGGTGCTATTGGCGGCGTTGCTGGCGCAGTTGCTGGCGCAGTTCGGCTCGCTCCCTGTCGTTCAGCTGGCGTTCCCCGGAAGGCTTGCTGTCCTGCTGTGAGGTCACCTCGCGCTGGGCCACCAGAGCGGCGCGCAATGCCAGGCGCCTCTCATGCACTTGCAGCACCGGCGTGGCAGAAACCAAGGAATTCCCCTGCACCTGCTCTACTGGAACGACTTCAGTCTGTCCCCATGCCGAGATGGCGCAGGGGCCGAGACAGCACAACAGGAGGAAAGCTTTGAACATGGACGGTTGGACAGGTGGAAATGGGCTCGGTTCCCATTGTTGTTGGGAAGCCTGGCGCCACGCGTCTGTTTTTGTAACATTGTGTCAACTATTCCGATTTCTCCCGTGCGCCGGCTCCTAAGCCGCGCAGAATCGGGGCTGTTACATATTTCACATTGCCTATCCTATGCAGAATCCGACACCGCGCCCCAACAAGATCCTGGTGGTTGACGATGACACCCGCATTCGCGACCTGCTGCGGCGCTACCTAGCGCAAGAGGGATTTGACGTGCTACTGGCGGAAGATGGCAAGGCACTGACCCGGATCATGATGCGCGAAACCGCCGACCTGATCGTGCTGGACCTGATGATGCCTGGTGAGGATGGGCTTTCCATTTGCCGGCGGTTGCGCAGTGCCGGAGACCTGACCCCCATCATCATGCTGACAGCCAAGGGTGAAGACATAGACCGCATCGTGGGCCTGGAAGTGGGTGCCGATGACTACCTGGGCAAGCCTTTCAATCCGCGTGAGTTGCTGGCGCGTATCCATGCCGTGTTGCGCCGGCGCCCGACTCCCGAGGTACCTGGCGCGCCGTCTACAGAAAACGAAGTGGCCAAATTTGGAGCGTTCACCTTTGATCTGGCCGCCAGAACCTTGCACAAGGATGGCAGTGAACTGACCCTGACGACGGGCGAATTTGCCATGCTCAAGGCGCTCGTGCGTCACCCTCGGGTTCCGCTCTCCCGGGAAAAGCTGGCCCAATTGTCACGTGGTCGGGAGTTTGAGCCATTTGACCGCAGCCTGGACGTGCAGGTCTCGCGCCTGCGCAAGCTGATTGAGACGGACCCCGCTGCGCCACGCTTCATACAGACGGTATGGGGGGTTGGCTACGTGTTTGTCCCCGATGAGGCCACCTGACACGGGTACTTTTGCAATTGACGCAAACCCAGACCCCGACCCACTTCGAGGACTCAGATGACAGCGCACCGGCAGCGCTGGTAGATGAGTCCCTGGACCCGACTCCACGCAAACGAAGCAGCCTGAGCCTGTTTTGGCGAACTTTCTTTCTTCTGGCCCTGCTGCTGCTGGGCAGCATACTGGCCTGGCTGCAGACCCTACGAACCCTGGAGTTTGAGCCCAGGGCCATGCAAACGGCACAGCAACTCGCCTCCCAGGTCAACCTGAGTCGCGCGGCCCTGATCCATGCCGATGCCATCGCCCGAACCTCGTTGCTCAAGACCATGAGTGACCAGGAGGGTGTCCACATCGTGCCGCGCGAACCCACAGACCGGTATATCGCCTACGCCGCCGACACCATCAGCCACGAGATCGCACAGGCACTGACCACCCGGTTGGGGCCTGGCACCGTGATCGCCAGCAGCGTCAATGCGCAGCCCGGCCTATGGATTGGGTTTGCTATTGATGGCGATGACTACTGGCTGCTAACCGACCAGGATCGATTCAGTCCTGCCGGAGGCAAGACCTGGATCATCTGGTTGGCCGTCGCGGCTGCACTGTCCTTGGCTGGTGCGGCCCTTATTGCACGTTTGATCAACCGACCACTCAAGGAACTGTCGTTTGCAGCCAGCCGCGTACGTGAGGGTGATTTCGACGCCAGCCGGCTGGATGAGAACGTGCCGACGGGTGAAATCCGGGAGGTCAATATTGGTTTCAATCGCATGGCGCAACGCCTGGCCAAGGTGGAACAGGACCGTGCCGTGATGCTGGCCGGTATCTCGCACGACCTGCGCACCCCGTTGGCGCGCCTGCGCCTGGAAACCGAAATGAGTGTGGCCGACCTGGACGCCCGCGCCCACATGGCCGCCGATATCGCCCAGTTGGACGCCATCATTGGCAAATTCCTCGACTATGCGCGCCCCGAGAAAGAGAAGCTGGCTCCCGTGGTGCTGACCGACGTGGTGGATGCCTGCACGTACTCCTACCAAAATCAGCCCGATGTACGGATCAAGATCCAGTTGGAAGACAACCTGCTGGTACTAGCCGATGAAGTCGAGTTGGGCCGCATTGTGACCAATTTGCTGGAAAATGCTCGGCGTTATGGCAAATCCCCCGACACCGGCATCGCCCGCATCCAGATCGCAGCTATTTCCCGCGACAAATGGGTGCTGATCAAGATACGCGACCACGGCATCGGAGTAGCACAGGAACAGCTGGCCAATCTAACGCAGCCGTTTTATCGGGGCGAGGCGGCGCGTACGGCCGCCAATGGCGCCGGGCTGGGCCTGGCCATTGTGGACAAGACCGTGCAGCGCATGGGTGGTGCATTCTCGTTGACGAATGCCAGTTCGGGCGGTCTGTCTGCCAACATCCGGCTCAAGCGCGTCACCAGTGCCTGATCACAGGCTGGCGGCCAGCACAGCGCCTTCGCGGATGGCGCGTTTGGCGTCCAATTCGGATGCCAGTGCCGCGCCGCCAATCCGGTGAAAACGGGGTGTGCCGGGCTTGGGCGCGGCATCATCTGTCGGCATCAGCTCTGTTAGTGATTCCTGGCCGGCACACAGCACCACATGGTCGACTTCCAGCAGACGCTGCGCACCATTGACCGTGATGTGCAGACCGGCGTCATCGATGCGCAGGTATTCCACACCGGCCAGCATTTCCACCCCGTTGCGCTGCATCACGGCGCGGTGCACCCAGCCCGAGGTCTTGCCCAGGCCCGCACCCACGCGCGTGGTCTTGCGTTGTAGCAGGTAAAGCTGGCGGTAGGGCTGTGCCGGCTCGGGCGGCACCAGCCCACCATTGGCCGTAGCCTGCAAATCCACGCCCCACTCCCGGCACCAGTGGTCAATGGATACCGGCAAGGAAACGGTCGGGTCGTGCAACAGGAACTCTGCCACATCAAAACCAATGCCGCCAGCTCCAATGATGGCCACCCGCTTACCCGGCACCACCTTGCGCTGCAGCACGTCCAGGTAGGACA
>JAVBYK010000390.1 GCA_030824095.1 bacterium | reverse complement strand
GCCTGCGCATCTTGTGCCAGCTGCGTGGCACCAATATTGGCGGCCAGGCCCTTCAGATTGTGGGCGTGGCGGTGTGCCTCGTCCGGCGCGGCGCGGGACAGGGCCTGGCGCATCGTGTCCACGGCAGTTCCCTGGTTCTGCACAAAGCGTTCCAGTAATTTGTAGTAGCGCGGCAGGCTGTGGTCCAGCCGCTTGAGCGCGCCGGGTATGTCCACACCGGGCAGCGCTGCCAGGTCCGGGGGGGTGTCTGCCGTTTGGGTCGTGGCAGCCGCCGCAACGGGTGCGGAGGCGCGGGCCGTGGCCGGCCCGTTTTCGCTTGACGGAGCCCTCTGAGGGCGCACCCAGCGCACCAGGGTCTCCAGCAGGCGTTCCACGTCGATTGGTTTGGAGATATGGTCGTTCATGCCCACGGCCAGGCATTTCTCGCGGTCGCCTTCCATGGCGTTGGCGGTCATGGCCAGGATGGGCAGGTCGGCAAAGCGCGCTTCGGCGCGGATCGTGCGCGTGGCCTCAAATCCGTCCATGACCGGCATCTGCCAGTCCATCAGCACGGCATCAAAGGCGGTCTGGCGCACCAGGGCCACGGCTTCCTGGCCATTGTTGGCCAGTGTGACTTGCACGCCGGCCTCACCCAGGATTTCGGCGGCCAGTTCCTGGTTGACTTCGTTGTCTTCCACCAGCAGCACGTGGACTCCGCGCAGGGCGTCCAGTAGTTCTGCCCGGCGCCCCAGGGGCTGGGTCTGCACGCCGCCGACACGCTGGCGGCCCAGGGCGCTGAGGATGGCGTCCAGCACGGACGACGGGCTGACAGGTTTTTCCAGAATGCCGCTCAGGCGCAGGTCGCCGGCGCTGTCCTGCAAGTCATCACGGTCATAGGCGGTGACCATGATGGTGGCCGGTATCTCGGCAAAGCTTTCCTGGTGGCGAATGCGTTTGAGCGTCTCGATGCCGTCCATGCCCGGCATCTGCCAATCCATCAGCACCAGGTGGAAGGGGCGACCCTCGTGGTGGGCGGCCTCCAGCGCCGCAATGGCGTCGGCTCCGCTGGAGACGGCCTGCACCAGCAGGTTCAGGGGTTGCAGGATGCTGCCCATGATCTCGCGGGCGCTGCTGTTGTCGTCCACCACCAGCACGCGCCGGCCCTGCAGCTTGGCATCCTGCAGGCGCTCGGTCGGACTGGTCTGCGACTGCAGCCCCAAGAGCACGGTGAAGAAGAAGCGGCTGCCCTGGCCTGGGTCACTTTCGAGCCAGATGGTGCCACCCATCATCTCCACCAGTTTGCGGGCAATCGTCAGGCCCAGGCCGGTGCCGCCGTATTCGCGGGTGGTGGAGGCGTCGGCCTGCTGGAAGGCGGTGAACAGGGTGGCGCTTTGCTCGGGTGTGATGCCAATGCCAGAGTCTTTTATCTCGAACTGCAGGCGCACGGTCTGTTCCATGCGTTCCAAACAGGCCACGTGCACGCGGATCTCGCCCTGGGCGGTGAACTTGATGGCATTGCTGACCAGGTTGAGCAGGACCTGGCTCAGGCGCATCTCATCGCCGACCAGACCAACCGGCACCGCAGGTTCCACGTCGAACAGCAATTCCAGCCCCTTGGACTGGGCCTTGCCGACGGTGAGCGAGGCCAGGTGGGACATGGCATGGTCCAGGCTGAAGGGACGCGACTCGAATTGCAGCTTTCCAGCTTCGATCTTGGAGAAGTCCAGCACGTCGTTGATGACGCCCAGCAGGCCGTGGGCCGCGGCACTGGCCTTTTCAAGGTAGTTGCGCTGTTTGGGCGTCAGGTCGGTGCGCAGGGCCAGTCCGGTCATGCCCATGATGGCGTTCATGGGGGTGCGGATTTCGTGGCTCATATTGGCCAGAAACTCGCTCTTGCTGCGGTTGGCCGATTCGGCTACCACCTTGGCGTCCTGCAGGGCGGTCACCGAGTCACTGAGGCTGTTGCCCATTTCGCGCAGCGCCTGCAGCAGCGTGCCCACCTCGTCGGGGTAGCGTTCTTCCTGGGGCACCTGGTAGTTGCCGGCGGCCACGTTCTTGGCAATGCCCACGGCCTGGCGCAAGGGGCTCAGGATGCTGCGCAGTATCAGCGTGGTCAGGCCCACGGTCAGGGCCAGGGATGCGATCAGGATGGCGATTTGCCAGGTGCTGGCGGATGCCACCTGTTCCAGCGCCAGGCGTTCATTGCTCTGGGCGTTTTGTTTGGCCAGCACCACCACCTGGTCGATGGCCGCACGGTGCTGCTCGTACAGCCGGCCCATGTCCGCCAGAGCCCGCTCGACGGCCGGGCGGTCCTGCCGGAACACTGCGGGAAGAAAGTCGCTGGACACCATGGCGTAGAAGCGTGTGGCAGGGTCGTGCGCCTGGCGCAGCAGCGCTTCCGCCAGCGGTGGATCGAGCTGCGCTTGCAGCCAGTGCTGGTGGCTTTGCTGGTAGTCCGCTTCCAGCGTGCGTAGCCGACCGATCAGCAAGCCCTGGCCGTCCAGGGCACTGGCAATCTGCAGGCAGGTCAGGTAGGACTCGATGATGTAGGAGGGCGGTGGCAGCACATCGGACACCAGGTTCTGGCTGGTTTCGATTTGCTGGTACAGCGGGCCGCCGACCTTGACCGTTTGCAGGGTCCAGTAGGCCCAGGCTCCATAGCCCAGCAGGCCAATGCAAAAGGCCGCGATCAGCAGCCGCAGCCGCTGGCCCAGCTTGAAGCGGCGCAGCCAATCCATGCGGGACGCCCTGTGCGGTCTTCGGAAACGGACCCGGACTAGCGGTTCATGCCAATCGCGCTCAGGTGTCCGCCCGACGGCAACTGGAACACCGACACCGCCTGCACCTGGTCGTGCGCCAGGCTTTTGAGGCTGCTGGCGGCGGCGGCCATTTCTTCCACCAGGGCCGCGTTCTGCTGCGTGACCTGGTCCATTTGCATGACTGCTTCGCCCACCTGCTGCACGCCCATGGCCTGCTCGTTGCTGGCGGCGCTGATCTCGCCCATGATGTCGGTCACGCGGCGAATGCTGGTCACCACCTCGGTCATGGTGACGCCGGCCTTGTCCACGAGTACCGTGCCCTGTTCCACCCGCTCCACGCTGGCATTGATCAGGGTCTTGATTTCCTTGGCAGCCTCGGCACTGCGACCCGCCAGGCTGCGCACTTCGGACGCCACCACGGCAAAGCCGCGACCCTGTTCCCCGGCACGTGCCGCTTCCACGGCGGCATTCAGTGCCAGGATGTTGGTCTGGAAGGCAATGCCGTCGATGACGCTGATGATGTCCGAAATCTTGCGGCTGGACTCATTGATGCCCTTCATGGTTTCCACCACCTGGCCCACCACATCGCCGCCCTGAATGGCGACGGTCGAGGCGTTTTG
>JAVBYK010000227.1 GCA_030824095.1 bacterium | reverse complement strand
GCCGTGAACTCCCCCACCGGCAGATACTGCAGCCCATAGAAGGCGCATGCGCTGGTGATCAACAGCAGCACACCGCGCAGCAGCTGGAAGCGCGGATGGGCCGTGCGCAACAGCGAAAGCCCCTGCACCGGAAAGCGCAGACCAAAGGTCGCCACGGCTTGAAACAAATAGCGAAACCACAGCAGCATCAGCACGGGAACCAGGCGCGTAGCGTATTTGGTGCTGGTATCGAGCAGCGCAAAGCACAACGTGGCCAGCACGATCAACAGAACACCACCGCCCTGCTGGGTGCGCCAATACGACCCCGATGCAGGGACTGAAGAATCCGGCGGGACCGCGCTCACTCCGCAAACAGGCCGTCGCCCGTGCTCTTGGGCGCCACACCCAGATGGCGGTAGGCGGCCAGCGTGGCGATACGCCCGCGTGGCGTGCGCTGCAGGTAGCCCTGCTGGATGAGGTAGGGCTCGATCACATCCTCAATGGTCTCGCGCTCTTCACCAATGCTGGCGGCGATGTTGTCCAGGCCCACCGGGCCGCCGTCAAAGCGGTGGATCACGGCCTCCAGCAGCTTGCGGTCCATCACATCAAAGCCCTGCGGGTCCACATCCAGCATGGCCAGCGCGCGGTTGGCAATGTCCAGGCTGATATGGCCCACGCCCTTGACATCTGCATAGTCACGCACCCGGCGCAGCAGGCGGTTGGCAATGCGCGGCGTGCCACGCGAACGGCGGGCAATCTCGAAGCCGCCATCTGGGTCCATGGGGGCATTCAGCAAACCCGCACTGCGTTTGACGATGCGGGCCAGTTCCTCGGGCGTGTAGAACTCCAGCCGCGCCACGATGCCGAAGCGGTCGCGCAGCGGGTTGGTCAGCATGCCGGCGCGGGTGGTGGCGCCCACCAGCGTGAAGGGCTGCAGGTCGAGCTTAATGGAGCGTGCCGCCGGGCCTTCGCCGATCATGATGTCGATCTTGTAGTCTTCCAGCGCGGGGTACAAAATTTCCTCGACGACCGGACTCAAGCGGTGGATCTCGTCGATGAACAGGACATCGTTCTTTTCTAGGTTGGTCAAAAGCGCCGCCAGGTCCTTGGGCTTTTCCAGTACCGGTCCACTGGTCTGGCGCAGGTTCACGCCCAATTCGGCAGCGACGATGTGGGAGAGCGTGGTCTTGCCCAGACCCGGTGGGCCAAACAGCAGCACATGGTCCAACGCCTCGCCGCGCATTTTGGCGGCGCTGATGAAGATTTCCAGCTGCTCGCGGATCTTGGCCTGGCCCACATACTCATCCAGCAGCTTGGGGCGCAGCGCGCGTTCAATGGCCTCCTCGCCGGGCGAGGTGGGCGCGGCTGACACCATGCGTTTGGCGGGCGGGGCGGCAAAGTCGTCGGTCTGAATGCTCACGGCGGGTGTCTGTCAATATCAAATGCTGGACGCCCACTATAGCGCGCGGCACGTATACCGAAGCCCCGCGTTCAAGTTGTAGTGGCAAATTGCCGATACGATGGATAGTTCCCATTTTCTGCACGGCCTTGCCGCCGGTGCGCCCCGCCATGCACCACTACCCTGCCCTCCGTTTTGCCCCGGCCCTGCGTCCTCTGGTATGTGCACTGGGTCTTGCCCTAGGCGCCAGCAGCAGTTGGGCTGCCGACCCAGCAGCGGACCACGGCACCAGCCCCGCAAAGCCGGCCGCATCAGCTGCAGCACACGCTACCGAGGGTGGTGATGTGGCCGCCAAAAAGGCTCCGGTTGACAGCCTGCCAACCACCAGCGCCAACCCCATGGCCGAAAAAATACGGGCGGCCATGTCCGGCACCGTTGTATCCAGCAAGCGGATGACCGTGACGGTGGAGAGCAAGGACGCACCCACCCCCGCCACGGCACCATCCCACAGCGCCACGCCGACGGCCAAGGCGCTGGCCAGCAAACGCTACAGCCAGGCCCGTGCCGCTGCGGTGGCCGGCCATGGCGCGACACCCGAGCCCCACGCCACGAATGCCGCCGCCGGCCATGGTGGTGGAGACGTGCACTGGACCTACGAAGGTGAAACCGGCCCACAGGCCTGGGGCAAGCTCAAGCCCGACTTCAACCTGTGCGCCATTGGCAAGCGCCAGTCGCCCATCAACATCGAAGACGGCAACACCCTGCAAGGGCCGGCCGAACCGGTGCAGTTTGCCTACCAGCCCAGCAACGGCACGGTGGTGAACAATGGGCACACCATCCAGGTGGATGTGCAGGGCGACAACTCCATCACCGTGCGCGGCTCGAACTACCGGCTGCTGCAATTCCACTTCCACACGCCATCGGAAGAACAGCTCAATTTCAAGCGCTTCCCCATGGTTGCGCACCTGGTTCACAAGAACAATGAAGGGCAACTGGCCGTGGTGGCCGTGCTGCTGGACGAGGGCGCATCCAACCCCATGATCGACAAGGTCTGGACCTATATGCCGCTGGACACGGGCGACCGCGTCCGCATGCCGCAGGGAATGCTCAACGTCAGCGAACTGCTGCCCACCGACCAGCGTTACTACCAGTTCATGGGTTCCCTCACCACGCCGCCCTGTTCTGAGGGCGTGTTATGGATGGTGATGAAGCAGCCGGTGACCCTCAGCAAGGCCCAGTACAAGCTGTTTACCCAGCTCTACCCCAACAACGCACGGCCGGTGCAGCCGGTCAATGGCCGACCGGTGCGCGAGGCGCAGTAGCGCGCCGCCTCAACTGGAAGACAGATCGGACTCTCGGGTTTCGCCATAGCCCAGATACTCGGCCAGCTTGGCGTCTTCCTTGGGGATGTGGATCAGGGACCAATCGGTTACCAACTGCTCCAAATCCGCCTTGAAATCGGCATCGGCGGGTGCGCGCTGACTCAGTTTTTGCAGGCGTGATGTGAGCAATTGGTGCGACCGCACATGCGCCTCATAGTCCGGGAAACCGGCCTTGCGCATCATCATCTCTTCATACGCAAAGTGGTGCTCAATGTATTGGACCAAATGTTCCACACACTCCAGCAGTTCGTCGTGGCTGGTCGCACGCAAAACCTGGTTCGCAATGACAAACAGATGCCGGTGCTGGTGGTTGAGCTGCACATCACCAATGTCGTAGCGGTCACTCCATTCGATGGTCATCTTGGTCTCCACAAAATCGTCTTACGTTTCATCATATCCACGCACCGTCAGCAATACAAAAGAAACTTCGGCGAAATACGACGCTCCAACGGCCTCAGCGTGCCAGGGCTCTCAGAGCCAACTTGATGCCCTCGCTCACGCCAATGTCGGCCGGTAGCGCCTTCAGCGCCGCCGCCGCTTCCTTGTCGCTGTAGCCCAGCGCCAGCAGGGCCTGCAAAATGTCCGCCTGCGCGTCGTTG
>JAVBYK010000298.1 GCA_030824095.1 bacterium | reverse complement strand
CCGAACGCCTTGGCCAGCCCGATGACACCCTCCACGATGGCCATGTCGTTGGCATCTTCCAGCATGTCGCGCACAAAGCTCTGGTCAATCTTGAGCGTCTGCGCCGGCAGGTGCCGCAGATAGCTCAGAGAGGAATATCCGGTGCCAAAGTCATCCAGCGCAAAGCCGACCCCCATCGCGCCGCAGGTATCCATGAGCCGCTCCACGGCGCCCATGTCTTCCAGCGCGCTGGTTTCCAGCACCTCCAGTTGCAGGCGGTTGGGGCGGACCTGCGGATGGGCCGCAAACATCTCTTGCAGGCGCTCAACAAAATTGGGCTGCAGCAGGTGGTGGGCATCGACATTGACGCTGACCACGGTATCAAGCCCCGATGCCTGCCAGCGGTCAATCTGGGCCAGCGCCGTGTCAATCACCCATTCGCCCAGTTGCACGCCAAGGGGTTGGTTGGTCAACACGTGGAGAAACTCGGACGGGTACAGCAGCCCCCGCTGCGGGTGCAGCCAGCGGATGAGTGCCTCGGCGCCCACGACCTGCCGGGTCTGGATATTGACCTTGGGCTGGTAGTACAGGCGGAACTGCTCGCCGGCCAGTGCGGCCTGGATCTCGGCGATGGTCTCGCGCTGCGTCTGCAGGGTGGCATCCTGCTGCACGTCAAACCACTGGTAGCGGTTCTTGCCGGACTGTTTTGCCGCGTACATGGCCTGGTCGGCGTGGCGCAGCAACAGGTCGGCATCCGAGCTGTCCTGCGGGTACACCGTGACACCGATGCTGGCGGAAACGTCAAGAACATCGCCTTCGATGGCCATCGGCGTGGAAGCTGCCTCCAGCATGCGGGCCAGAACCGGCTCGCAATCGCGAGGGGTGTCGACATCGACCAGCACGGCAACGAACTCATCACCGCCGATGCGTGCCAGGGTATCACCGTCGCGCAGGGCCTCTTTCAGGCGATGGGCCACCAGAACCAGCAGCTGATCACCCCTGTCGTGGCCATAGCGGTCGTTGACGTCCTTGAAACCGTCGAGGTCCAGGTACAGGACCGCCACCGACTGGCGGCGGCGCTGGCTGTGGGCCAGGGCCTGGCGCAGGCGGTCAGCCAGCAGCACGCGGTTGGGCAGGTCGGTGAGCGCGTCATAGTGCGCGATGTGCTCCAACTGCTGGCGGTGCTCCATCATCGGGGTGATGTCGGTGAACAGCGAGACGTAGTACTGCAGCACGCCCTTCGGGTCCCGCACTGCGCTGATGGTCTGCAGTTCGGCATAGACATTGCCATTCTTGTGGCGGTTCCAGACCTCGCCCACCCAATGGCCGGCCTGCTTGAGCGTGTCCCACATCACGGCATAGTCGTCGGCGGTCTGCACATTGGACTTGAGCAGGCGCGGGTTCTTCCCAATAGCCTCCTCGCGGCTGTAGCCGGTGATGCGGGTGAAGGCATCGTTGGTTTCCACGATGGTTCCGTCCGGGCGGGTGATCATGATGCCCTCGCGCGCGAAGGCGAACACGCTTGCTGCCAGTTGCAGGCGTTCCTCGGAGGCCTTGCGCTCGGTAATGTCCTGCACCGCGGTGATGAAGTACAGCGGCTTGCGTGTCTCGTCGAACACCAGGTGAATGGCCAGGCTCGCCCACACAATGCTGCCGTCCTTGCGCCGGTAGCGCTTTTCCAGCCGGTGGTCTTCCTTTTCGCCCCGCAGCATGGCCTGGATGTTGTGCACATCGGCTGCCAAATCCTCCGCGAACGAAATCTGCTGGTAGGTGAATCCCTGGCTCAGCACCTCCTGCTGGTCGTAGCCGATCAATTGGCAATAGCTGTGGTTGATCTGGAGGAAACGCCCGTCCAGTGCAACCTGCGCAATGCCCACTGCAGCGTTTTCAAAAACCGCCTTGAACAGCGCACCCGCCTCCTCAATGGTGCGGTTCTTGGCCAGCATGTTCGCGTGGTACTGCGAAAACAATCCGCGCGACCAGCGCGAGAACATATAGGAAATGCCCAGGCCCGACGACAGCGCCAGAACCAGCGCGATCAGCAGACGCGTCCAGCTGTTGCGAACCTCCTCGTCATGGCGGTCCAGCTCCGCGCGCAGGGGCGCACGCAGCTCGTCATCGCGCATCGTCACGATCAGAATCCAGCCCCAGGGCTGCACCTGCCGGACCAAGGCCGTTTTGGCCACACTCTGGCCAGACTGTGCATCGTGCCATTGGTAGTGGGCGAGACCGCCCCCACGGGCCGCCCGCTCAAACACCTCGCGCAAAGCGGTGCTCTGGGATGGCGCGAACTCGGAGAGGTGGCGCCCTTCCAGTGAAGCGTCCGATGGCGACAGGATGGAGCGGCCTTCACCGTCCAGAAGACCGATGTAGCCGCTGTCCCCAAAGCGCAGCGCACGCAGCCGGGCAATGACTTCCTGCTTTTGCAGCAGCTCCCATTTGTAGGTGTAGTCGCCAGTGCCGATCAGCCAGTCGTACGGCGCAAAGTAGCGCACGTAGGCGAGCTTGTCGTCCATCAGCTTCGGGTTGTCTGGCGTGTACCAGCGGTAACTGGAATAGCCTTCACCCACCGGCTTGCGGGCAGCCTCGATCAACCCGCGCATGATGAAGTGCCCGTGGTCATCCTGGTTGTCCAGGATGGTCTTGCCCTCCAACTGAGGTGCCGTCGGCAGCAGGATGAACTTGCCCTGCATGTCGTCGATAAAGTAGTAGCCCCTGTCATCGTAGAACCGCACGGGCCGCAGCGCCTCGATGATCAGGCGCTGCACCTCGGCGGGTGGGCGCTTTGCGGACTCGCGGGCATGGATCGCCTGGGCGATCTGCAAAGCCGTGTCAACGTGCTCGCGCAGGCTCTTGCGCAGGACGTCCTCGGTGCGCTGGCGCGTGAATTCCAGGTAGCTTGCAGCCGAGTCCATCTGGGTCTGCAACATGGACAACTGGCGCTCCGCCACGGTTTGGGAGATGCGCTCCAGGGAGTCCTGGTGCTCCCGGGTGTTACGCCAGATGAAAAATGCGCCGAGTGACAAGGTCAGCGTTGCGACGATCAGCAGCGTCCCAATCAGCTGTAGACGGGGAATGGTTTGCTCATTGGCCTTTGACTGCATAGGGGCATTGTCAGTCTTTTATACGTGCGCACGGCGTTTCCCGCGCCTGCACACCGACCTACACCACCAAGGGGTCTTCCTGCATGGCTTCCATCTGCTCTTCGAGCATCTGCACCTGGCCCTGCCAGTAGTCACTGGAACCAAACCACGGGAAGTTGACGGGAAAGGTCGGGTCATCCCAGCGCCGGGCCAGCCAGGCGCTGTAGTGGATCAGGCGCAGCGTGCGCAGCGGCTCGATCAGGGCCAGCTCGCTGCGGTCAAAGTCGCGGAACTGCTC
>JAVBYK010000371.1 GCA_030824095.1 bacterium | reverse complement strand
ACCGGCATGATCAAGCGCATCAATGCGGCCGTGGTGGTCAACAACAGCGTCACCACCAATGACAAGGGCAAGACCACCAGCACCCCGCTGACGGATGCCCAGGTCGAGAAGATGACGGCCCTGGTGCGGGAAGCCGTGGGCTTCAGCAAGGACCGTGGAGATTCCGTGAATCTGTTGAATGCCGCGTTTGCGCCGGAGAAGGTGGAAGTGGTGGATGTGCCCCTGTGGCGTCAGCCCGAGGTTCGGGACTTGGCCAGCAGCTTCGCTTGGCCCCTGGGTACCCTGCTGTTTGCCGGTCTGGTACTGATGGGTGTGATCCGTCCAGCCATGAAGGCCATGGCCCAGGCACCAGCGCCGGTGGCTGCCAGCAATGTGCGTATCAACCAGTTGGATGCCCTGGAATCCGAGATGCCGGAGCGCCCGCAACTGGCCGGTCCGGGTGCGGCTCAAAGCGCCGCCCAGATATCCGCTGGCGAGATGCAATTGGAGGATGCGCGCAAACTGACACGCGATAATCCTGCAGCAGTGGCGAACATTATCAAAACGTGGATGAACGGCGAGGCACCGGCCTGATGGCCGACGCACAATAGCACCATGGCACAAGACGACGGCTTACAAGATGCGGCAATTCTGATGATGTCTCTGGGCGAGGCAGAGGCATCAGAGGTCTTCAAGCATCTGTCCCCCAAGGAAGTTCAAAAGCTGGGGGAAGCCATTGCCAAAACCACCCAGATCACGCGTGAGCGCGTGGAGGAAGTGGTTGGCAAGTTCACCGGCGTGGCAGCGTCCCAGAGCCTGCTGGTTTCCAATTCGGGCGACTATGTCCGCTCGGTGTTGAAGCTGGCCCTGGGTGACGACAAGGCCGCGTTGCTGATTGACCGGATTTTGCAGGGTGGTGACGTCTCCGGCATCGAGAGCCTGAAGTGGATGGACCCGCTGTCGGTGGCCGAGTTGCTGCGCAACGAGCACCCCCAGATCGTCGCTGCCATTTTGGTGCACCTGGATTACGACCAGGCCGCCGATGTGCTCAAGAACCTGACTGAGCGTCAGCGCAACGAGGTCATGTTGCGCGTGGCCACCATGGAAGGCATCCAGCCGACGGCACTGAAGGACCTCAATGAAGTGCTGTTCAAGGTGCTGGCCGGCGGCGACAAGATCCGCAAGTCGTCCCTGGGTGGCGTGAAGACCGCTGCCGAAATGATCAACCTGATGGGCACTGCCATTGAGGGTACGGTGATCGAATCCATTCGCAACCACGATGCCGACCTGGCACAGAAGATCATGGACAAGATGTTCGTGTTCGACGACGTGCTCAAGCTCGACGACAAGGCCATCCAGATGGTGCTGAAGGAAATTTCGTCGGATGTGCTGATCGTCGCCCTGAAGGGTGCGCAGCCCGAGCTGAAGGAAAAGATTCTGGCCAATATGTCGTCCCGGGCCGCCGCCACGTTGCGCGAAGACCTGGAGTCGCGTGGGCCTATGCGCCTGTCCGAAGTGGAGGCGCAGCAGAAGGAAGTGCTCAAGACCGTACGCCGTCTGGCCGACGAGGGCCAGATTGTCATCGGCGGTGGAGGTGGCGACGACGCCATGATCTGATGACACGCAATCACAACCGATTCATCTCTGGCGAAGAACTCGGCACCGTCGCGGGCTGGGAGTTTGGCGCCGTTGACCAGGCGTCCGTGCGCTTTGCGGCCAAGATCCGGGCGCAGGAACTGGCCGAAGAGCAGGCCCGTGAAAACGAGGCACACCAGGCCGGCTTTGCGGAAGGTTATGCACAGGGGCACGCCCAGGCGACGCTGGAAGGCCAGCGTCTGATTGCCGAATACATTGAAAACCAGGGGCAGGACGCAGCCCGCCAGTTCGGCCAGCTGTTTGAAACTGCCAACGCCGGCATTGCGGAGTCGCAGCAAGTGATGGCCAAGGGCGTTCTGGAGCTGGCCTGTGAACTGGCGCGCCAGGTGCTGCGCCACGAGCTGTCCACCAATCCCAATGCCTTGCAGCCGGTGATTCGCGAGGCACTCAGTGTGCTGTCCACCGACAGCAAGGCTGCGCTGGTGCGGCTGAATCCCCTGGATCTGGACGTGCTGGAAGAGGTGTTGCGGCAGGAGTTCTCGGGCCTGGCTCTGACGCTGTTGGCCGATTCCTCCATCACCCGTGGCGGTTGTCTGGTCGAATCCGCCGGCACGGTGGTCGATGGCACCATCGAAAAACGCTGGACCCGCGCCGTGGCGCGGCTGGGCCTGGAGTCATCCTGGGAGGTTCCCCATGACGACGAATGAAACCGGCGGCAAGTGGCAGGAATTTCTGGACCGTGCCCGTCACAGCGTGGAGTACGACAGCACGTTGGAGGTGCGCGGCACCCTGACCCGCCTGACCGGGCTGGTGCTGGAGGCCAACGGTATACGCGTTCCAGTGGGCTCGCAGTGTGTGGTGACCATGAAGTCACGCCCGTCGGTGCTGGCCGAGGTGGTGGGCTTTTCGGGTGACCGGGCCTTTTTGATGCCCGCGGGTGATGTGCATGGACTGTCCAGCGGCGCCGGTGTGGCGCCCGCAGCGGCCTATGTTCCGGTGCCACGCCTGGGTGAGCCGGCTTCTGCCGAGAACCAGGCCGATGCCGGCATGCTGCGTTTGCCGCTGGGCGATGGATTGTTGGGCCGCGTGGTCGATGCCCAGGGCCATCCCATGGACCGCATGGGGCCGATTGTGGACGTGAGTTCCCTGCCGCTGGACCGCAGGCCCATCAATGCGATGGACCGCGCGCCGGTGCGCCAGCCGCTGGATACGGGGGTTCGGGCCATCAATGCCTTGCTGACCGTGGGTCGCGGGCAGCGGATTGGCCTGTTTGCCGGCTCCGGCGTCGGCAAGAGCGTGCTGCTGGGCATGATGGCCCGGTACACGGAGGCCGATGTCATCGTGGTCGGACTGATTGGCGAGCGGGGCCGCGAAGTCAAGGAATTCATTGAAGACATTCTGGGCACGGAGGGCCGCTCCCGTTCCGTGGTGGTGGCAGCCCCGGCCGATGCGCCGCCGCTGCTGCGCCTGCAGGGGGCTTCCTATGCCACGGCTATTGCCGAAAGTTTTCGCGACCAAGGGCGGCACGTGTTGCTGCTGATGGACTCGCTGACTCGCTATGCCATGGCGCAGCGCGAAATTGCGCTGGCCATTGGCGAGCCACCGGCGACCAAGGGCTATCCCCCATCCTGCTTTGCCAAGTTGCCCCAGTTGGTGGAGCGCAGCGGCAATGGCCTGAATGGGGTGGGCTCCATCACGGCCTTCTACACCGTGCTGGCTGAAGGGGACGACCAGCAGGACCCGATTGCCGATGCGGCGCGGGCCATTCTGGACGGGCACATTGTGCTGTCGCG
>JAVBYK010000330.1 GCA_030824095.1 bacterium | reverse complement strand
GTACTATCGCCAGCCATGAAGGTCGATCCTGCCGTTGTCAAGATTTTTGCCGAGAACGTGCGCGCGGACATCATCCAGCGCCCGGCCGGCCTGAACCTGGACGCGGCCATCGTGCAGAAGATTGCCGCCAAGGTGAAAGTGTTCCAGGGAATGACCCACGACTGCCTGATGAGCACGCTGGCCATGGCCGAGCACATGCCGCACAAGGCCGGCGACGTGGTGTTCAACGAGGGCGACATTGGCAGCTCGTTCCACGTGCTGATTTCCGGTGAGATCGTCATTGAAAAGCAACGCGGAGACCGGGTCGTGACGCTGGCGAAGATCAACGCAGGCGAATGCTTTGGTGAAATGGCCCTGGTGGGCAACCCCCTGCGTACCGCCACCGTCCGGGCACTGCGTGACAGCGTGACGATGCGATTTGACCGCGAACGGGTGGACGCCTATGCCGACAGCGCCCGCATCATCTACCGCAATATTGCCCGCGTGCTGGCGACGCGGCTGGATACGTCGAGCGAAATGCTGGCCGATCTGGTCGTGCGCACGGGTGGCGACGCCGGACCGGTCCCCTGACCTTTACTGTTGTTGGTTTTGCAGAGCGGCAATGCGCTCTTCAATCGGCGGGTGGGTCGAGAACAACTGGCCAATACCGCCGGTGATGCCAAACGCCGCCACGCTCTTGGGCAGTTCGCCCGGCGCCATGCCGCCCAGGCGGGCCAGGGCGTTGATCATGGGCTGCTTGCGGCCCAGCAGTTGCGCTGAGCCGGCATCAGCCCGGTATTCGCGCTGGCGCGAGAACCAGGCCACCACGATGGCAGCGGCAAAGCCCAGCACGATGTCCAGCACGATGGTGGTGATCATGTAGCCAATGCCGGGGCCGGAGCGGTCGTCACCCTTGCGCAAGAAGCTGTCCACCGCGTAGCCGATGACGCGGCTCAGGAACACCACAAAGGTGTTCATCACGCCCTGGATCAGGGTCATGGTGACCATGTCGCCATTGGCCACATGGGCAATTTCGTGGCCAATCACGGCCTCGATCTCGTCCTGGGTCATGCCGCGCAGCAGGCCGGTGGAGACCGCCACCAGGGCCGAGTTCTTGAAGGCGCCGGTGGCAAAGGCGTTGGGGTCGCCCTCGAAGATGCCGACTTCGGGCATGCCGATGCCGGCTTTTTCGGACAGCTTGCGCACGGTTTCCACAATCCAGGCCTCATCGGCGTTTTGCGGTTGTTCAATGATGCGCACGCCCGATGTCCACTTGGCCATGGGCTTGCTGATCAACAGGGAAATGATGGCGCCACCAAAGCCCATGATCAGTGCATAGCCCAGCAAGGCGCTCAGATTGAGGCCGCTGCCCGTCAGGTAGCGATTGACCCCCAGCAGACTGGCAACAATGCCCAGTACCGCGACGACCAGCACATTGGTCAAGACAAACAGAATGATGCGTTTCATGGTTTCCTTAAGTTTCAGCCTTGTCCAGAAAGGCCGACAGCGTGAATGGTAAGGTCGAATGGCTCCATTTCAAGCCGTGGCGCAGCCAAAAGACCCAAGTTCGCTGGGGACTTGGTGCTCAGGCAGGCGTGGCGACCGCTTCCGCGCGACGCAGTGGGCGGAATACGCTGGAATCAGCATAAAAGGCCGGTTCGTCATTGCCCGGCCACCAATGCGGAACACCCAGCACCGGCAGGTGGGCAAAGGGTTTCGCGGCCAGTTTCTCGGCACTCAGATCTTCTGCCATCCAGGCATCGATGGCCGCCAGCGAATCGCCCCCGGACCGCACCCGGTACACATGGGCCGTCATGGGCTTGCGGGGGTGAACCAGTTTTTCCAGCAGGGCATGGCCAAACAGCACCAGCTGCGACTGCGCCCACAACGGGCGCAAGGGGCCGAACAGGCTGCTCCAGTCCTTGGCGGCCAGGGCGTCCCACAGCGCATCGGGGCATTGCAGGAAGGCGGCATTCTCGTCAAACAGCGTCAGGCCGTCGCGCGCCGGCCCGCGCACCGGTTGGATGCCGGTCTGCGCAATCTGCGCCACGTGCAGGTGGTTGAGCCGGCGTTTGGTCAGCGGGAATAACAGCCAGGCCATTCCATTGAAAAAGTCGTGCAAGCCCTCGCGGGTAGGGCAACAGTTGCTATCGAAAATATAGCTCTCATAGGCCATACCCGGTGGCAGGTCGGCCTGTGGCACGAAGTGCACCGGGGTTGCACGCGGCGTCCAGGCGGCGTTCAGTGCCTCGGCGTTGGTCTGCCCGGCGAGCACCTGCTGCGCGACGGCCTGCCCCGGCTGCGCATAGGGCGCCAGCCAGGGGGCGGACCAGTCGATCAAGTCCAGTTCATGGTTCATAGGTGCAGGGACGCCGACAACTAAGCCGGTATCTTCAGCAGACGGACTTGCTTGGGTGCCCCTGTGGTTGGCAACACTTTGAAGAATGTAGGATGCTTCCGAAACAACTCATGCAAGGGTTTGCTACCTTTGGCGATACCTCCTGCCCTTAAAGGTTTACCAATTTGATTCAGCTGCTTGATGGTGTTGGGAAGCCAATCAGGTAAAGCCTTCAAGATCGCGAGAACGGCATTGCCATCCTCAAGGCTGTGGGGCGTGGAGAGTGTCGTGACCGCTGTTGACTTCTGTGCAGTTGCGGGCTTATTGACTGGCGGCAGCACCGCAGTTGCTTCAGGGATTACACCGGAGGTCGCCACATCCACAAATATGACTTCGTCGTAAGCACGATCCAGCGCAGAGGAATCTGCGTTTTCACGAAGTGCAAAGCACAAGACCTTCAAACCGGCCTCACGTACGCGTAGTGCCAGCGGCGCAAAGTCAGCATCGCTGGAAACGACCGCGACACTTCCTTGCAGGGCCCCACCGTGCAACATATCTACAACGTCAATCGCAAGCGCAACATCTGTAGTTCCCTTGCCCTGGTTGACGTAGGCGCGCACCGCGTGTTTACGCAGGACTTCTTTCATACCGGCAAGCTTTTCGAGCCCGCCATGAGCGTGGCGGACGGAAATAGCAATACCGTGCGTCCGAAAATATCCAAATACTTGGTCCACCACTGTAGGTGGCAAATTGTCAGCGTCAATGAAAAGCGCTGCGACGCTCTTTGCGCTGGAACGCTCAGCCCCTATCACACCAACCTCCACGGCACGACCTCACCAGCCCCCAGCGGCTTCAACTGCGCCTCGCCAAAGGCAAAGCTGTCCGGCAGGGTCCAGGATTCACGGCGCAGTGTGATCGTGCCCTGGTTGCGCGGCAGGCCGTAGAAGTCGGCACCGTGAAAGCTGGCGAAGCCTTCCAGCTTGTCCAGCGCGCCGGCGGCATCAAAGGCCTGCGCATACAACTCCATCGCATTGAACGCGGTGTAGCAGCC
>JAVBYK010000465.1 GCA_030824095.1 bacterium | reverse complement strand
CCATGACCGAGCGCATGGTCAAGAAAGCCAAGGAATACGACCGCGACACCATCCCTGGCGACTACGCGACCCTGACAGCGCCGTGCCCGAACTGCGGCGGCATCGTCAAGGAAAACTACCGCCGCTACACCTGCACCGGCAAGACTGGTGCCGAGGATGGCTGCGGCTTCTCGTTTGGCAAGTCCCCCGCGGGTCGCACCTTCGAGCAGGCCGAGGTCGAGCAGTTCCTGCGCGACAAGCACATCGGCCCGCTGGATGGTTTCCGCTCCAAGGCCGGCTGGCCGTTTGTGGCTGAGATGGTCATCAAGTTCGATGACGAGACGAAAAACTACAAGCTGGAATTCGACTTTGGCGACGACAAGGCCGGCGAGGAGTCGGGCGAAATCATCGACTTCAGTAGCCAGGAAACGCTGGGCACCTGCCCCAAGTGCGGCGGCTCGGTGTTTGAGCACGGCAAGAACTACGTCTGCGACCGCTCCGTGCCCACGCACGCCCATCCCACGCCCACCTGCGACTTCAAGAGCGGCCAGATCATCCTGCAGCAGCCGATTGAGCGCGCGCAGATGCAAAAGCTGCTGGCCACCGGCAAGACCGATCTGCTGGACAAGTTTGTGTCCATGCGCACCCGCCGCGCCTTCAAGGCCATGCTGGCCTGGGACGCGGAGGCCGGCAAGGTGAACTTCGAGTTTGCACCCAGCAAGTTCCCGCCGCGCAAAACTGCCGCGAAGCCCACAGCTGCTACAAAAACAGGAGCACCCAAGGCAACATCCACGAGGGCTAGTGCCAAGAAAGTCTCTACAAAGACCGCCGCAACCGGCACCACAGCCGCCAAGACCGCCAAACCCAAGGCGCCGCGCAAGACCACGGCCGCCAGCGGCAAGCAGCCCAGCGCCGTGCTGGCCGCAGTGATTGGGGACGCCCCGGTGGCCCGCACCGAGGTGGTCAAGAAGCTGTGGGATTACATCAAGGCCAATGGGCTGCAGGACGCGGCCAACAAGCGCGCCATCAATGCCGACGCCAAGCTGCTGCCGGTGTTCGGCAAGCCCCAGATCACGATGTTCGAGCTGGCCGGCATCATCGGCAAGCACCTGTCGGACTGATTCAGCAGCTCAGTCGGCGTCGGCGGGAAACTGCCCGTCGATGTAGTACCAGCGGCCGCCTTCGCGCACAAAGCGGCTGACCTCGTGCATGCGCTCGGCGCGGCCCAGGCTGTTGCGGCAGCGCGCCACAAACTCCACCACGCCGGCGTCGCCACTGCTGGCGGCGTCACGCACCTCCAGCCCCAGCCATTTGACCGGCTGCAACTCCAGCTCGCCCGGCGAGGTGGACGGGTGCCAAGTGGCCAGCAAATACTCGATCAGGCCCAGCACATAGGCGCTGTAGCGCGAACGCATCAGCGCCTCCGGCGTGGGTGCGTGCACGCCCGTGGCCAGGCCACTATGCCACTGGCCACAACAGGCAGACAGCTCCAGTCCGCTACCGCAGGGACAGGCAATTTGTTTCACATCAGACTTTCGGTTATTGCTCGATCCAAGCACTGAACTGTAAGGGAATCCACGCAAGAATCCAGCGACAATCCGCTCCCCATGCACCACACCATTTTTGACACACCGGTCGTCAACACCCTGCTGCGCGCCCTGTCCCTGGCGTTTCTCAAGCTCACGGGCTGGAAGGTGGAAGGCCAGTTGCCCGCCAATGGCGAAAAGTGCGTGCTGATTGCCGCGCCCCACACCAGCAACTGGGATCTGCCCTACACGCTGATGGTGGCCTTCGCGCTGCGCCTGCACGTGTACTGGATGGGCAAGCGCCAGCTGTTTGGTTTTCCATTCCGCCACACCATGATGTGGCTGGGCGGCATTCCGGTGGCGCGGGAGACGTCCAACAACCTGGTGGCCGCCTCGGTCGAGGCCATGAAGGCCGCCCAGGGCCCGTTGCAACTCATCGTGCCGCCTGAAGGCACACGCGGCAAGACGCGCTACTGGAAGACCGGCTTCTACTACATCGCCGTAGGCGCACAGGTGCCCATCGTCATGGCCTACATGGATTACGAACGCAAAATCAGCGGCCTGGGTCCGGTGTTCCATCCAACTGGCGACATTGAAGCCGACATGCGTGCCATCAAGGCTTTCTACGCACCCTTCAAAGGCAAAAACGCAGACCAGTTCCACGCCGAATAGTCGTGCCCTGGTGCCCTCTATACAATTTCAGGTGACATGAAAATTGGGCCCGGTGGTTTAAGGAAGATCGTTCGCAGCAGGCATTTCAGGGGCCTGCTGTATGGCGGTTCCCTGCTGATGCTGGTCACCGCGACCGGCACCATCGGCTACCACTCCATCGGCGAGCCGAACGCCACCTGGATCGACAGCTTCTACATGACGTTCATCACCATCGCCACCATTGGCTATGGTGAAGTGGTGGACTTGAGCACGCACCCCATGGGACGATTGTTCACGGTGGGCATCTCGGTGGTGGGCATTGCCACCTTGAGCTACCTGTTCTCGACGCTGGTGGCCCTTTTGATTGATGCCGATCTCAACGCAGACCTGAGGAAAAGACGCATGGAAAAGCAGATCGCCCAGATGAAGGGGCATTACATCGTGTGCGGCATTGGGCGCGTGGGGTCCAACGTGGCCCATGAACTGGAAAAGACCAAGCGCAACTACGTGGTGATCGAAAAGGACCGTTCGGTGTTGGACGGCTGGCTGGAGCACCACCCCGGCGCACCGCACCTGCACGATGACGCAGCCGATGACGACGCGCTGCACCGCGCCGGCTTGGCCAACGCCGCCGGCGTATTTGCCGTTACCGGGGACGATGGCCACAACCTGATGGTGGCGCTGTCGGTCAAGCTGCTCAATCACAAGGCGCGCGTGGTGGTGCGCCTGCACGACATCCGCAACACCAACAAGGCCAAGCGCGCCGGCGCCGATGAAATCGTGTCGCCCGACTTCACCGGCGGCATGCGCATCGCATCGGCCATGGTGCGTCCGCACGTCGTGAATTTCATGGACAAGATGCTGCACAGCGATGACAGTCTTCGCGTGGAACAGGTTGTCGTGCCCGCCGGATTTGCCGCCACCCCACTGGCAGAGCTGGTACCCAAGTCAAGGGATTACCTGGTGATGGCGACCCATGAGCACGGCAAGTGGGTCTTCAACCCGCCCGATGAGCACCTCATCTCCGCCGGGACCGCGCTGGTTCTGATGGCCAGTCCGGACGGGCGCATGCAAGTCGAAAGGCTGCTGAAGTCCTGAGGCAATACCGCCTCAGTCTGATTCGGTGCGTCCGGTCATGAGCTGCGCGATGATGCGCCGCAGCCAGCGCGTACCCGGATCATGGTGGTAGCGCTCGTGCCAGTGTTGCTTGACGGCGTATTGCGG
>JAVBYK010000396.1 GCA_030824095.1 bacterium | reverse complement strand
TGACTGTGACCGCCGTTCCCCTGCGCCTCTCCACGCTAGACAGCCAATTCGAGGCAGCTTTCAAGGCACGCCTGCATTGGGCGGCTGACACGGATGCGGCGATTGAAACCAGCGTGGCCCAGATCCTGCAGGACGTGCAGCGGCGTGGCGACGTGGCCGTGCTGGAATACACCGCACGCTGGGACCATGTACAAGCCCAGTCGTTGGCGGAGCTGGAATTGACCCAGGCCGAGCTCAAGGCCGCCTTTGACAGCATTCCCGCCAGGCAGCGTGATGCCCTTCAGGCCGCTGCGGCCCGGGTGCGCAGCTACCACGAGGCGCAAAAGCGCGCGAGCGGCGAGAGCTGGAGCTACCGCGATGAAGACGGCACACTTTTGGGCCAGAAGGTCACACCGCTGGATCGCGTCGGCATTTACGTCCCCGGGGGCAAGGCCACCTATCCATCCTCCGTGCTGATGAATGCCATTCCGGCGCATGTGGCCGGGGTGGGCGAAATCATCATGGTCGTGCCCACACCGGGTGGTGAGAAAAACGCCATGGTGCTGGCCGCCGCCTATGTGGCGGGTGTCTCGCGCGCCTTCACCATTGGCGGCGCCCAGGCTGTGGCCGCGCTCGCCTATGGCACGGCCACCATCCCCAAGGTGGACAAGATCACGGGCCCCGGCAACGCCTTTGTCGCTGCGGCCAAACGCCGCGTGTTCGGCACGGTGGGTATCGACATGATTGCCGGCCCCAGCGAGATTCTGGTGCTGGCCGACGGCAGCACGCCGCCGGACTGGGTGGCCATGGATCTGTTCAGCCAGGCCGAACACGACGAGCTGGCGCAAAGCATTCTGCTGTGCCCGGATGCCGCGTATATCGACGCTGTTCAGGAGAGCATCAACCGCCTGTTGCCGACCATGCCACGCCAGGACATCATCGCCAAGAGCCTGACCGACCGTGGCGCCCTGATCCAGACCCGCAACATGGAAGAGGCCTGTGCCATCTCCAACCGCATTGCACCTGAGCACCTGGAGGTGTCCAGCCGCGATCCGCACCGCTGGGAGCCGCTGCTCAAGCATGCCGGCGCCATCTTCCTGGGCGCGTTCACGTCCGAGAGCCTGGGCGACTACTGCGCCGGTCCCAACCACGTCCTGCCCACCAGCGGCACGGCGCGCTTCTCCAGCCCGCTGGGCGTGTACGACTTCCAGAAGCGCAGCAGCCTGATCGAGGTCAGCGAGGCCGGTGCCCAGGTGCTAGGCCCCATCGCCGCAGAACTGGCCTATGGCGAGGGTCTGCAGGCCCACGCCCGTGCGGCCGAATTGCGATTGAAGAAGTAAGCATTTGCCTGCCCACGCGACAGACTGGTATGCGAAATTCCTTGTTACTTTCTGTCCGGCCCGGGCTGTTGCTGTTGGCAGGCCTGTTGGTGTGCGCCGCCGCATCTGCCATGAGCCTGCGCGAACTTCGCGCGCTGGAAAAGTCGGGCAAGAACGGCCCTGACTATGTGCAGTACTACCTGGTGGGCGCCCTGGAAGGTGCGCTGGAGGCTCATGACCAGGCCGTGCGCGCCGGTGCCCGGCCCATGATCTGCCTAAACGGCCGGCGCCTGGAGCCGCGTATGGCCAAGCCCCTGTTCGATGCCGAACTCAAACGCAACGCCGGCGTCTACGAGGCCGACATGCCCGTGCAACTGGTCATGGTCAACGCCCTGACCACGGTCTACACCTGCCAATAATTTCTCCATCGCCTTTCTTCCATGTCTTCAGCTCCCGATCCCGTGCAATCCCTGATCCAGCGCCGCATCCGCCAGGACGTCGTGTCCATGCATGCCTATGCCATCCAGGACTCCCAAGGCATGGTCAAGCTCGATGCCATGGAGAACCCGCACCGCCTGCCGGCTGATCTGCAGGCCGAGCTGGGCCGGCGCCTGGGCGTGCTGGCCATCAACCGCTACCCCGATGGCCGTGTCAACGATTTGCGCCACGCGCTGGCTGCTTACGCCGGTATGCCCGAGGGCTTTGACATCATGCTGGGCAATGGCTCGGATGAGCTGATTTCCCTGCTGGCCATGGCCTGCGACGTGCCGGTGGCAGCGGGTGGTAAAAAGCCGGTGATCCTGGCGCCACTACCGGGGTTTGTGATGTACGCGATGAGCGCGCAACTGCAAGGCCTGGACTTTTGCGGCGTGCCGCTGACCGCCGACTTTGAGCTGGATACGGCGGCCATGCTGGCGGCGATTGCAGAGCAGCAGCCGGCCATTGTCTATCTGGCCTACCCGAACAACCCCACGGCCAATCTGTGGGACGCCGATGCCATGGCGCAGATCGTGGCAGCCGCCGCGCAGGCGGGCAGCATTGTGGTGATAGACGAGGCCTACCAGCCGTTTTCCAGCCGCAGCTACTTCGATGTGATCCGCCAGAACCCGGCCCGGCATGGCCACGTGCTGCTGATGCGTACCCTGAGCAAGTTTGGCCTGGCGGGCGTGCGGCTGGGCTACATGATGGGTGCCAAGGCGCTGGTGGTCGAGGTCGACAAGGTGCGCCCACCCTACAACATCAGCGTGTTGAACACCGAATGCGCGCTGTTTGCACTGGAGTATCAGGATGTGTTTGCGGCGCAAGCCCTCGAAATCCGTGCGCAGCGTGCTATGCTTTTGGAAGCATTTGCAAAACTGTCCGGCGTCCACGCCTGGAAAAGCGACGCCAATATGATCCTGATCCGCGTGCCGGACGCCCAGAAAGTGTTCGATGGCCTCAAGGCACGCGGGGTGCTGATCAAGAACGTTTCTAAAATGCACCCATTGCTGGCCCAATGTTTGCGTGTCACCGTCGGCACTGCCGACGAGAACACCCGACTGCTGGCCGCGCTGAAAGAAAGTCTATGACGAATCGCTCCCTGATGGAACTGCCACCCAATCCGCTTGCGGACCGCGTGGCCGAAGTCACCCGCAACACGGCCGAAACCCGCATCCGCGTCAAGGTGAACCTGGACGGCACCGGCCAGGCGCGGCTCTCCACCGGCATCGGTTTCTTTGACCACATGCTGGACCAGATCGCCCGCCACGGACTGATTGATCTGGATATCGAGGCCGATGGCGACCTGCACATCGACGGTCACCACACGGTGGAAGACGTGGGCATCACGCTGGGCCAGGCCGTGCACAAGGCTGTGGGCGACAAGAAGGGCATCCGACGCTACGGCCACGCCTATGTGCCGCTGGATGAGGCGCTGTCCCGGGTGGTGGTGGATTTTTCCGGCCGTCCCGGCCTGGTCATGGACGTGCCCTTCAAGAGCGGCATGATTGGCACCTTTGACAGCCAGTTGACGCACGAATTCTTCCAGGGCTTCGTCAACCACGCCTTTGTGACGCTGCACATTGACAACCTCAAGGGTGAAAACGCCCACCACCAGGCCG
>JAVBYK010000123.1 GCA_030824095.1 bacterium | reverse complement strand
CACAGGGCCTGCACCGCGTCACCCATGCTCTGGCGCCCGGCCGACAGGCGCACGCGCGCCTTGGGCATGGTGATGCGGGCCACGGCGATGGTGCGCACGAATTCCAGCGGGTCCAGGTCCGGCTGGTCGGCCAGCGGCGTGCCGGCGACCTTGACCAGGTGGTTGATGGGCACCGACTCGGGGTACGGTGCCAGGTTCGCCAGCTCGGCGATCAGGCCGGCGCGCTGCAGGCGCGACTCACCCATGCCGACGATGCCGCCGCAGCACACGCTGACCCCCGCGTTGCGCACCCGGGTCAACGTGTCCAGCCGGTCCTGGTAGTCGCGGGTGGAGATGATCTCGCCGTAGAAATCCGGCGCGCTGTCCAGGTTGTGGTTGTAGTAGTCCAGGCCGGCGTCGCGCAACACCTCGGCATGGCCGTCGGCCAGCATGCCCAGCGTGCAGCAGGCCTCCAGCCCCGTGCCCTTGACCGCCTTGACCAGTTCGGCCACGGCCTCGATGTCGCGGTCCTTGGGCGCGCGCCAGGCCGCACCCATGCAGAAGCGTGTGGCACCGGCCTGCTTGGCCTGCAGTGCCGCGTCGCGCACGGCGTCCACACCCATCAGCTTGCCGGCTTCGACGCCGGTGTCAAAGTGCACGCTCTGCGGGCAGTAGCCACAGTCCTCCGGGCAGCCACCGGTCTTGACGGACAACAGCGTGGCCAGCTCAACCATGGTCGGATCGAAGTGTGCGCGGTGCACGGTCTGCGCCTGGAACACCAGCTCGTTGAATGGCAGGTCCAGCAGGGCCACCACCTCCTCGACGGTCCACACGCGCTGGGCCACGGGGTGGCGCGCGGCGGGAGACTTGTGGGGAGCGTGGAAATACAAGGGCTGGGTGGTGGTAGTGTCCGGGGTCATGGGACGGTTCTCCAACGGTGGTTGATGAAAAGGGGGCTCAGTCTTCAATGCCGCGCTGCGCCGGGATACCGGCCTTGAACGCGTGCTTGATCATCTGCATCTCGGTCACGGTGTCAGCCAGCGCGATGATCTCCGGCGGGCAGCGCCGCCCGGTCAGCACCACGTGCACGTGGCTGGGGCGGGTCTTCAGCGTGTCCAGCACGTCGTCCAATGGCAGCCAGCCGTAGATCAGCGGGTAGGTGATTTCGTCCAGCACCACCAGGAAGTAGTCACCACCCAGGATGGCGGCCTTGGCCTTCTGCCAGCCATCGCGGGCGAGCTGAGCGCTGTGTTCCAGGTCCTGACTCTTCCAGCTAAAGCCGTCGCCCAGTCCTTCAATCGGTATCCCGATCTGCTCGAACATGCGGTGCTCGCCAAAGCGGGCGCTGGGCACCTTCATGAACTGGAAAATCTTGACCGCCTTGCCGCGCCCATGTGCGCGCAGGGCCAGGCCGAAGGCGGCCGTGCTCTTGCCCTTGCCGTCGCCGGTGTTGACGATGACGATGCCGCGGCGCTCGCCCTCGGGCTTGTCGTAGGGCTTGGCGCTAGGCGGGGTCTCAACGTGCATGGGGCTTCTTTCAAAGACGCGGCAGCACGACCCACTGGTCGGCCACAGCGTGAATCGCCAGCCGTCCGCCAAACACGGCCTCGACGGCGGCATGGGTGTCCGGGTGGTGCGCAGCGCCGTGGTGCAGCACGCGTCCATCGGCCATGACGACCACGGCATCGGCATGCAGGGCCATCGACACCTCGTGCAACACGCTGACCACGGTCACGCCCTGTTCCACCAGCGCACGCACGATGCCCAGCCAGTCGGCCTGGTGCGGCGGGTCCAGATTGGCCAGCGGCTCGTCCATCAGCAGCACCTGCGCCTGCACGGCCAGCGCGCGGGCCAGCAGCACCCGCTGGCGTTCGCCGCCGGAGAGCTGCCCGAGCGCGCGGGCCCGCCAGTCCCAGGCCTGGGTGGCGCGCAGTGCCAATTCGACTGCAGCATGGTCGGCCGCGCTGGGTGACGACAGCCAGGGCTGGTGCGGCAGGCGCCCCAGCATGGCCACGTCGAACACGGTCAGGTCATCAGCACTGGATTCGTTCTGACCCAGCCAGGCCAGTTGCTGCGCCCGTTGGCGCCCGTGCAAGGCCGCCAATGGCTGGCCCAGCAGCGTGACCGCGCCACTGTGGGGAATGAGTCCGGCCAGGACTTTCAGCAGCGTGGATTTGCCGGCGCCATTGGGGCCGACGATGCTGGTCCAGCGGCCCTGAGCCAGCGCCAGATCCACGCCATGCAATACCTCGGCATTTCCGAGGCTAGCCCTCACGGAATGGGCATTAAGTGCTATCGAATTCATAGCACCCCCTTGGCCGTGACGCGCCGGTGCATCAGCCACAGCAGGTAGCCGCCGCCCAGCACGGCGGTCAGCACGCCCACCGGCAACTCCTGCGGTGCAATCACCCAGCGCGCCAGGATGTCGGCGGCCATCAACAGGGCGCCGCCCATCAGGCTGCTCAGCAGGATCAAGCGGCCGTGGCTGGTCTTGACCACCGAGCGCACCAGGTGCGGCGCGGCCAGACCGACAAAGGCGACCAGACCGGTTTGCGCCACGGCGGTGCCAGTCGCCAGAGCCAGCACGGCCACGAGACCGCGGCGCAGGCGGGCCAGCGGCAGCCCCAGGCTGGCGGCGGTGGCCTCACCCAGCGCCAGGCCGTCCAGCACCGGGCTCAAGGCCCAGGCCACGGCCATGCACAGCAGCCAGGTGCCCAGCATGATGCTGCACGCAGTCCAGCCCACATAGCCGGTGCTGCCCAGCATGAAGGACTGCATGGACTGCAAAAAGTCGGGCCGGGCCAGCATGATCAGTTCCTTGGCCGCACCCAGCACCACGCCGACGATGACACCGGCCAACAGCAGGCGCAGCGTGTGCTGCACGCCGCGGGCCAAAGCCAGCGTCAGCAGCACACCGGCCACGGCGCCGGCAAAGGCACCTGCGGTGAGGCCCAGGCGCATCAGCCACTGCGTGGCAAATGGCGACACGCCAAACAGCACCAGGCTCAGTGCCACACCCAGCGAGGCGCCAGAGGCACTGCCCAGCAAATAGGGGTCGGCCAGCGGATTGCGAAACAGGCCCTGCGCCACGGCACCGGCAAGACCCAGCAAGGCACCGGCCACCCAGGCACCCAGGGTGCGTGGCAGGCGGATATCCCACAGAATTTGCAGCGCCACCGGGTCGTCCATGGCATGCAACACGCTCTCAAAGCCGGTGCTGCCCACGCCCGCACCCACGAGCACCAGCACAGCGGCGATCAGCAGCAGAACAAATGCAATGGCGCTGGCGCGCTGATTCATCATGGCTTGCTGCCCGCCACCTTGTCGGCAATGCAGCGCGCCATCAGGCGGGCGCCGTCAGCCATGCGCGGACCCGGGCGCACCAGCATGTCAGCCTCGTCGCGGTTGAACAGGCAGACACGCCTTTCG
>JAVBYK010000184.1 GCA_030824095.1 bacterium | reverse complement strand
GACATGGGCTGGATCTGGCCCACCGCCCACGGCCCCGTGCTGGCGGGCTTCGACGAGGTCAAGAACAAGGGGCTGGACATCGGCGGCACGGCTGGCGAACCCGTGCTGGCCTCGGCCGACGGCAAGGTGGTCTATGCCGGTGCCGGCTTGCGCGGCTATGGCAACCTGATCATCCTCAAGCACAACAACATTTATCTGACGGCCTACGCCCACAACCAGTCCCTGCTGGTCAAGGAAGACCAGTCGGTGAAAAAGGGCCAGAAGATTGCCGAGATGGGCAACAGCGATGCCGACCGCGTCAAGCTGCACTTTGAGGTGCGCCGCCAGGGCAAGCCGGTCGATCCCACCAAATACCTGCCAGCCCGCTAGCCGAACAGCACCATGAGAAAGCCCCGCAACAGTGGTTTTGGCAGCAGCCCTGCAGACCAGGGGCTTGCGGGATCGCTCTCGGAGCAAAATAGCCCCTCAGCCCTCGAAGATATTGGGTCTGTTGCTACTGATTCCGTAGCAATGCAGGCGCTGGAGCAGCTCGCCCACGAGATTGTCAGCGGCGAGGCGGTGGTCGATGAATCGGCCGATGCGCTGTCGCTCTACCTGCGCGGCGTGCGCCGCACCGAGCTGTTCACGCCCGAGCAGGAGTTTGAAACCGCCACCCGGGCCCGCGCCGGCGACTTTGCCGCCCGTCAGAGCATGATCGAGCACAACCTGCGCCTGGTGGTCAGCATCGCCAAGGGCTACATGGGCCGCGGTGTGCCCATGGCCGATCTGGTCGAAGAGGGCAACCTGGGCCTGATGCACGCCATCGACAAGTTCGAGCCCGAGCGGGGTTTTCGCTTCTCGACCTATGCCACCTGGTGGATTCGCCAGTCGGTGGACCGAGCCCTGATGTACCAGGGCCGCGCCGTGCGCCTGCCGGTCAACGTGGTGCGCGAGTTGCAGCATGTGCTGCGTGCCCGCCGCCTGCTGGAGAACGACTCCGAGCTGGTGGCCCGGCGGCCCGAGGGCATCCGCGTTGAAGACATTGCCGCGCTGCTGGGGGCCGAACCGCACCATGTGGCGGACCTGCTGTCGATGGCGGAGGCGCCGCGTTCGCTGGATGCATCACTGGACCGCACCGGGGATGAGCAGACCCTGGGTGACGGACTGGTGGATGAGCTGACCTTGTCACCCGATGACGTCGCGCAGTTGCATGAGGTCGATGTGCTGCTGGAGGAGTGGATTGGAACCCTCACCCAGCGCGAGCGCGAGGTGCTGGAGGGCCGCTTTGGCCTGCACGGCCACGACCCCGAAACCCTGGATGTACTCAGCATCCGCCTGGGCCTGACCCGCGAGCGCGTGCGCCAGGTGCAAAACGAAGCCCTGATGAAGCTCAAGCGCTACCTGATGCGCCGGGGCATTACCCGGCATTCGGTGTTGTGAGATGCGCCCTGCCGATTGGGGCAGATGGTGCACGCATGGTTCGATTTTCCCCCCGCTTCCCTATTGGAGACTTCCTTGAAAAAAATCCATTTGCTGCTGCTCCTGACGCTGGGAACCAGCGCCTTTGCCGGCGGCACATTGTCCTGCCCGGACCTGGCTGCGGCCGTTCAGGTGGGCGCTTGCCCCAGCGAAGAGGAACTGAGCTACACCTTCACCGGTTTTTGCAGTGACGATGCCAAGGCCTACAAGGGAGAGACCGATTCCTGCACGGACTTCGCGCTGTACCGGAAGATGAAAAATGTGGCGCTGTGGGAGTCGGCCGATGGGGCCTTTGACGCCTATGTTTCCTGTGAACTGCCCAAGGGTGCCCTCCAGCTGGCCAAGGCCTCGGCGGTGCGCGTGGCCAAGGCCGGCAAGATCACCCAACTGGTGTGCAGCTACAGCAACGGTGTCAGCTTCATCCACCGCACGCGCGAACAGTGCACGGTCGATGCGGCGGCAGATTGCGCCACCAACGCGGCCAGCTGCAAGGCACGCTGCGAATGACCGTCAGGCGGGTACCACCTCGTCGGCCCAGACGGTGAACCGCTGCAGCGTGTTGGGACCGAAGGTACTGGTCAGTGCCACATCACAGGCGTCGCGGCCACGGGCCATCAGGATGCGACCAATGCGCGGCGTGTTGTTGCGGGCGTCGAAGGTGTACCAGGCATCGCCCAGGTAGGCCTCAAACCAGCCCGCAAAATCCATGGGCGCCGGAACCGCAGGGATGCGGATGTCCCCCAGGTAGCCGGTGCAATAGCGCGCCGGAATGTTCATGCAGCGGCAAAAGGCAATTGCCAGGTGGGCATAGTCACGGCACACCCCGCGCCGCTCGGTGTGGGCCTCCCAGGCCGTGCGGGTGCGCCGGGCGTGCTCGTAGCCGAACTTGATGTGCTGGTGCACATAGTCACAGATGGCCTGCACCCGGGCCCAGCCGGTGGGGCCATTGCCAAACAGCTGCCACGCCACAGCGGACAGCTGATCGGTTTCGCAATAGCGGCTGCCCAGCAGGTAGACCAGGGTGGAGTCGGGTAAATCCTCGACCGGCGTCTGGGTGACCCAGGGCGCAACGGTGTCGGGCTGCCCGCTGTCACGGACCAGTGCGTCCGTGCGCAGTACAAAACGCCCGGCTGGCGCAACAATGCGGCTGCACCAGTTGCCGAATCCATCGTGGTAGGCGGTGATAGCGACCGCCGGGCTGGTCACCAGGATGTCCGGCTCTACCAGATCGGCGGCGCGTGAGTGGTGGATGTTCAGCGCCAGAATCATCGGCGTGGGGGCGGGGCACGCGTACTCCATCTCAAAGCCGACGCGAATCTGCAGTTCATTGGTTTTCATGGTTGTGCAGCATAGGCGAGCACACCTGCGCCGGTCGGTTCGGTGGCGCACGTGGGCGCGGCCGGGTTAGCGGGTTACGGTGACCCGGCCTTTCATGCCGGACTCGAAGTGCCCGGGTTGCAGGCAGGCGAAGTCCACTTTGCCAGGCTGGGTGAATTGCCAGATCACCTCACCCTGCACGCCGGGCGCCAAAGAGACCATATTGGGTTCATCGTGCTCCATGTTGGGAAACTTCTGCATCGCCGCTGCATGTTCGGCCAGCTCGCGTTGGCTGCCCAGACTGAATTCGTGGCGAATCTGACCGGAGTTTTTGACGATAAAGCGGATGGTTTCGCCTTTGCGCACGGTGATGCCCGATGGGGTGAAGCGCATGGCGTCGGTCATGTCCACCGTGACCGTGCGGCTGACGCGGGTTGCCACGCCGGGTTTGCCGTAGGCTTTTTCGTCGCCGGTGTGCGCGTGGCCTCCCGCGTGGGAGCCGCTGGCCAGGGCTCCGGTAGACAGCGCCAGTGCGGTCAGCAGACCCAGGCCGGTGGAGCGAATCGAGCAGAGTGTCATGGGCATGGTGGTGCAGGGCGGGTGGCTGAAGGCTGGATTATGGGCAGTGCGCCC
>JAVBYK010000476.1 GCA_030824095.1 bacterium | reverse complement strand
CAACTGCGCTGGAGGCGTTGGATGGCCAAGCGTTCGCTGACTCAGCCCTTGGGCGCTCACCTGATTCCCTCACCGGGCCTGCTGGAAGCGCCCGTGCTGGATCTGATGTGTTCCCACTTTGTATTGACTCTGGCGGCACGTCAGGGCTCCAGCCTGAACGTGCGCCGTGATTTCAATGGCATCGTGGGGCTGGCCGGGCGCCACCTGGTGTGGCCGGTGTCGGTGCTGTCGCGGCTGCGGGAGTTCCTGGCCCGCCGTTGTGTCAGCAACGAGCTGTGGCGTGGCCACGAGGCGCTGGACGCCACCGAGTTCCTGGCCCGTCATGGTGCCTGGCGCGGGCCGTATGACGAAGCCACGCTGTACTTCTTCCTCGACGAATACGCCAAGGACCAGCCGCGCGATCTGATCTCGGTGCTGAGCGTGACCGGCGAATGGCTGAGTCACTCCCTCAAGCGCCAGTCCACGCTGGTGGAAAAGAACATCAATGCCCTGGCCGGCCTGCTCCAGCTGAACAAGGCCGAGCGGGCCTTGTTGCTCTACGGAACGCTGGCCCGCTACCAGCGCGACATGCGCAGCATCCTGGTCGAATTCAAGGTCAACAATGCGCCCGAGGCCTATGCCGCCATTGCCGAGGTCGCCCACGTCAACCCGGATCAGGTGGCCGAGGCCCTGCGCGCTGGCTCCCGGCTGGAGCGCATCGGGCTGGTGGAAAACCTGATTTCCGAGCACAACATCACCGATTTGGCGGACCTGATGAAGGTCAGCGAAAAGCTGCCACCGGTGCTGATGCGCCAGTACCGCGACCAGGCCGAACTGATGGCCGTGTTCACCCGCCTGTCCACCAAAAGCACGTTGGCGCTGGAGGACTTCGCCTTCGTGGCCGAAGACGTCCAGGTGCTGTGCACGCTGCTGGCCAATGCGGTCAGCCGGCAGGAAGTCGGCATCAATGTGCTGCTGTATGGCCCTCCGGGCACTGGCAAGACCGAGCTGGCCAAGGTGGTGGCGCAGTCGGCCGGGCTGGAACTGTTTGAGGTGGAGTACGCCGACCGCGATGGCAACTCCCTGAGTGGCCGCGACCGCTACCGCTCCCTGCAGATCGCCCAGGTCTTTCTGAAAGGCAGTGCCCAGGCGGCCCTGCTGTTTGACGAGGTGGAGGATGTGTTTCCTCCCCTGTCCAGCGAGGCCGCACAGTGGATGGCGCGGGCTGAAACCAAGGTGACGCCGGGCAACAGCAGCGTCAGCGGCAAGGCCTGGGTCAACCAGGTGCTGGAGTCCAACGTGGTCCCCACGATCTGGGTCACCAACCGCATTGAGCAGATCGACCCGGCTTTCCGGCGTCGCTTTGCCTACCACTTGGAACTCAAGTCGCCGCCGCCCGGCGCACGCGAGGAGTTGGTGCGCAAAACATTGACGGGCGTGGCCGTGTCCGACGCCTTTGTGGCCCGATTAACCAGCCGCAAGGGGCTGACCCCGGCGCAAATCCGCACGGCCGCGCGGTTTGCCGGGCTGGCCAGCGGCAAGGCCGACCCGCAAGCCTCCGGCGGGCTGGAGGCCCTGATGGAGCGGCAACTCCGTAATGCGGACTTGGCCCTGGGCAACCGTGCATCCGACGGTGTGCGTGCCGCGGCCAGCAGCGCCTATGACCTGGGCCTGCTGAATGTCAAAAGCCGTTTTGACATTCCGCGCGTGGTGCAGGCGCTGCAGACGCGAGGGCACGGAACCCTGTGCTTTTTCGGCCCCCCTGGCACCGGCAAGACGGCGCTGGCCGAACACATCGCCAGCACGCTGGCCCAGCCCCTGCACATCCGCCAGGCCAGTGACCTGATGAGCAAGTACGTGGGGGAAACCGAGCAAAACATGGCCGCCATGTTCCGCGAGGCCGAGACCGAGAACGCCATCCTGTTGCTGGACGAGGCCGACAGCTTTCTACAGGACCGCCGCGGCGCCCAGCGCAGCTACGAGGTGTCCGAGGTCAACGAAATGCTGCAGGGCATGGAGCGTTTTCGCGGCATTTTCATCTGCACCACCAATTTGATGGACCGCATCGACCAGGCGGCGCTGCGCCGGTTTACCTTCAAGATCCAGTTCCAGCCGCTGACCCGTGCACAGCGGTTGGCCCTGTTTGTGACCGAGGCCTGCGCGGGGGACGCGATGGGCCTGGAACCCGCGCTGGAGCAGCGGCTGGTGAGTCTGGACCAGCTCTGCGTCGGGGACTTTGCGGCCGTCAAACGCCAGGCGCTGATTCTGGACCTGAAGATGGCGCCGGACGAGTTTCTGGAGCAGCTGGAGGCCGAGCACCGCATCAAACCCGAGGTGCGGGAGGGGCGCAGCATGGGCTTTTTGCCGTAGTTCTACCCCAGTGCAGAAGTTTTTTCAGGCCGTGTCAACCGTTCGGCGGGGTCATCCGTCATAGGTGGAAGCGGACGCCAACCCGGCGCCAAAACGGTACTCCAACCGTCCGGCAGCCCGAAAAGTGTCCTTGTTTCACCATTTTGACCTGCTGATATGAACAAAGCGACGATCAAGGTACCCGAAAAAGGCACTTACCAATGGCAACTGTTTGACTACTGGTCTGACGAATTCCGTCACACCAATGCCGACCATTCCGCCTACATCGCGCTGAACTTCGCCGGCGTCTTGGACGCCTGCCGCACCAAGCTGCAGACCCTGATCCAGCACCACAGCCAGCATCTGCAGGACGCCAAAGGTGGCAAGTGCCACCGTAGGGCCATTGCCCGCCTGCAAAACACCATGTCCGGTGCGGCCATGTCTTACGAGAGCTGCTTTCGCCGCCCCTCGGCAGCCTAAGTCAGGGACACCACGCGCAGAACCTCCTGCGCGTACGCTTCCAGTTTCTTCGCCCCAATCCCGCTGATCCCCTGCAGGTCATCCAGGGTTTGCGGCGCCCGCTTGGCAATCGCTGCCAGCGTGGCATCGTGAAAGATCACGTAGGCGGGCAGGTTGTGCTCCTTGGCCACCTCGGCCCGCCAGGCCTTCAGCGCGGCGTAGCGCAACAAACCATCCCCATCCAGCGCAATCGGCGCCTTGATCGCCGCCGAACCTGCGCCCGAACGCTTGGATTTGCGGCTGGCCGGGGTCGACACCGACTCCCGTAACTCCACTTTCGCCTCCCCGCGCAGCACGGCCCGGGATTGTTCGGTCAACTGCAGCGTGTTGAACGCCTGCGCGTCCACCGCCACGGCCCCCATGGCAATCAGCTGGCGCAACACGCCGCGCAGCTGGATTTCGCTGAATTCCGCGCCAATGCCGAAGGTGCTCAGGGATGCGTGGCCGTACTGGGTGACCTTTTCCGTGGCCTTGCCGCGCAGGATGTCCATCACATGGCCGGCGCCAAACGACATGCCGCTGGACTGCTGGATGCGGTAGATGGTGCTGAGCAGCTTGCGCGC
>JAVBYK010000309.1 GCA_030824095.1 bacterium | reverse complement strand
CTGATTCACAGCCATGGTGTCCTTGTAGCCAAGTCATTAAGAGTCAAATAGGGCTCTAGCCCTCGTGGAAGCTGAATTAACAGCTATCAAAAGCGTAGCAACTACACAGCGGTGCGGGCTACCAGCCCGGCTGCGTTGAGTGGTGTCACCGGCTTGCCGTGCACCAGATAACCAATCAGGTTGTCCACCGCCAGCATCGCCATGGCGCGGCGCGTGCCAACCGTGGCACTGGCGATGTGGGGTGTGAGCACCACATTGGAACAGGCCAACAAATCGGGATGCACCTTGGGCTCGCCCTCGAACACGTCCAGCCCGGCGGCGGCGATGCGCTGATCGCGCAGCGCGGCGGCCAGCGCCACGTCGTCCACAATGCCGCCGCGGGCGATGTTGATCAGCGTGGCCGTGGGCTTCATCAGCGCCAGCTCCGCCACACCAATGGTGTGGTGTGACTCCTTGGAATACGGCACAACCAGCATCACGTGGTCGGCGGTCTTCAACAGCTCCTGCTTGCTCACATAGGTGGCGCGGCATTCGGCCTCCAGCGCAGCGTCCAGGCGGTTGCGGTTGTGATAAACCACCTGCATGCCAAAGCCGAACGCGGCGCGGCGGGCAATGGCCTGGCCGATGCGGCCCATGCCGATGATGCCCAGCGTCGAGCCATGCACCTCGGCACCCGAGAACATCTCATACTGCCAGCGCGTCCACTTGCCGGCACGCAGAAAGTGCTCGCTCTCGGTCACGCGCCGGGCCGTGGCCATCAGCAGGGCAAAGCCGAAGTCGGCCGTGGTCTCGGTCAGCACATCGGGCGCATTGGTGCCCAGCACGCCGGCGGTGCGCATGGCGTCCAGGTCAAAGTTGTTGTAGCCCACGGTCATGTTGGCGCAGATCTTCAGGCGCGGGCACCGGGCCAGCAGATCGGCGTCGATGCGCTCCAGGCCGAAGGTCAGCGCGCCGTCCTTGTCCTGAAGGCGGCGCAACAATTCGTCACGGCTCCAGTCGTCGTCCGCCGCGTTGGATTCCACGTCAAAGTGTTCGGACAGGCGCTCGGCCACTTCCGGAAAGATGGCGCGAGTGACGAGGATGCGGGGACGGGTTACGGCGATGGACATGGTGGTGTGGGCTTAGCTGGGTATGTCAAAGACCTGGCGCAGATAGGCCAGGTACTTTTCATCTTCGCACATGTTCTTGGAGGGCGTGTCTGAGAGCTTGGCCACCGGCTGGCCATTGCAGTGGACCATCTTGATGACGATCTGCAGCGGCTCGTAGCCCATGTCGTTGGTCAGGTTGGTGCCGATGCCAAAGGCCAGCTGACAGCGCCCGCGGAACTGCTGGTACAGCTCGATGGTGCGTGGCACGGTCAGGCCATCGCTGAAGATCAGCGTCTTGGTGCGCGGGTCGACCCGGTTGCGCGTGTAGTGGGCCAGCATGCGCTCGCCCCAGTCGAACGGGTCACCGCTGTCGTGGCGGGCACCGTCAAACAGCTTGCAGAAATACAGGTCGAAGTCGCGCAAGAAGGCACCCATTCCGTAGACATCGGACAGTGCGATCCCCAGGTCACCGCGGTATTCCCGCGCCCAGGATTCAAACGCAAAGATCTGGCTGTCCCGCAGACGCGGACCCAGGGCCTGGGTGGCCTGCAGATATTCGTGCGCCATGGTGCCCAGGGGTGTCAGCCCCAGACGCATGGCGGCCAGCGTGTTGCTGGTGCCGGCCAGCTGGCCCGGAATACCGGTGCTGTTCCCCGGGCTTTGTGCCGTGCCCAGGCGCGCCACCAGCACGCGCAGTACCTCGTCGTGCCAGGCGCGCGAGAAGCGCCGGCGCGTGCCGTAGTCGGCAATCTTCAACTCGGACAAGCCTTCCGCGCGCAACTGGCTGATCTTCACATCCAGGCGTTTGCGTCCCTCCAGAAAGTCGGGCACCTTCTGGGTGTTGCGGAAGTACACCTCGTTGACGATGGCCAGCACCGGGATCTCGAACAGGATGGTGTGCAGCCACGGGCCGACGATGACGATGTCGATTTCGCCATTGGGCTTGGGCGTGACGGTGATGTATTTCTCGTTGAGGCGGAACAGGCCCAGAAAGTCCACAAAGTCGCTCTTGATGAAGCGCAGGCCACGCAGGTAGGCCAGTTCGCTGTCCTGGAACTGCAGGCTGCACAGCGCGCGGATTTCCTCGCGGATGTCACTGGCGTGCGCCGCCAGGTCCACGCCGGCGTTGCGGCACTTGAAGCGGTATTCCACCTGAGCGCCGGGAAACTGGTGCAGCACCGCCTGCATCATCGTGAACTTGTAAAGGTCGGTGTCCAGAAGGCTGGTAATGATCATGTCTTAGGTGCGCAAAGGGGTCTGCGCTGTCAGTGTAATCACGCGGTCGGCGCGCTCGGCCAGGATGCCATTTTGCTCTGCCACCAGCATCGCCATGCCTTGGCCTTTGAGCGACAGCAGTGCGTCGCGGATGGACTCCACCAGCACCGGGGCAATGCCCTCGCAGGGCTCGTCCAGCAGCAGCAGGCTGGGGCCGGTCATCAGCGTGCGGGCAATGGCCAGCATCTGCTGCTCGCCCCCGCTCATGTGGGCGGCGCTGCGGCCCAACATGGTCTTGAGCGCGGGGAAGAGTTGCAGCACTTCGTCGAGTCGCCGGGCCACGTCGGTACGCGCGGCAATCACCAAGTTTTGCCGCACGGTGAGCGCGGTAAACAGGCGCCGGTCTTCGGGCACATAGCCCAGGCCGCGCAACGCACGCTGGTGGCTGGGCAGCGCCACAATGCTCTCATTTTGGTAGCGTATGCCGCCCTGTACACGAGGGCCCATGCCCATAATGGCTTGCAACAGCGTGGACTTGCCGGCGCCATTGAGCCCCTGCAACACCACCAGTTCATCGGCGCGCACGGTCAGCGACACGCCAAACAGCGCTTGCGCAGCACCGTGCCAGGCGTGGAGGTCGCGGATTTCAAGCATGCGGCACCTCCAACTGGCGGGTGCGTTCCCACCAATGGCCCAGATAGCGCTGGCGCACCACCGGGTCCTGGGCAATCGCTTCGGGGCTGCCCTGTGCGGCAATCACGCCGTCGATCAGCACCAGCACCCGGTCCGCCACGCCGAATACGGCGTCCATGTTGTGTTCGGTGTAGAGCACGGCCATGCCGGCGCGCGTTCCCTGCGCCTTTGTGAGCGACTTCACCAGCGTCATCAGCTCGGCGCGCTCACTCGCGGCCAGGCCGGCGGCGGGCTCATCGAGCAACAACAACTGGCCATCTTCGGGGCGCTGCAAGGGTACTGCGGTCGGTGTGCGACGCAGCCCGGCCAGAGCGATGGCCAGCTCCAGACGCTTCTTCGCGCCATAGGGCAGGCTCTGCGCGGGCGCCCGGGCTAGTGTCTCCAGCCCCACCTGCCGCAGTAGCGCCAGCGCCGGC
>JAVBYK010000197.1 GCA_030824095.1 bacterium | reverse complement strand
CGGTTCGGTGCGATCTTGCGGGCCAGGATGCGGCGGTCCGGTGGCTCACCAAAGCGGATGCCAATGTCCATGGCATGGGCCGTCAGATCCAGGGACCGGTCGGTGAGCTGCAGCACGATTTCGACGGATGGATAGAGCTGGCGGAACTCAGAGATGGCCGGGGACAGGTGGCGCCGGCCAAAGCCGAAGGTCGCATTGATGCGCAACAGGCCATGGGGCACATCGGCGCCGGCCCCCAGGGAGCGCTCCAGCCCCTCGATCTCGCGCAGGATGCGGCCGCCCTCCTCCCGATAGCGTTCACCTTCCGCGGTCAGGCTCAGGCGCCGGGTGGTCCGGTTGAGCAGGCGCACGCCGAGCCGTTGCTCCAACTGCGCCAGTCTGCGGCTCACGGCCGGCGGCGTGACATCCAGTTCCAGGGCGGCCGCGGCCAGACTGGGATGGCGGGCCAGAATGGAGAAGAATAGGAGGTCTGGGGCGTCTTTCATTCGTGCCAATTATTGATGAATGAATTGCTTTTGCAACCATTGATGCAATTTGCAGCCACCAATACCATGGGCATTCCCTGAACTGCCATGCCGCCGATGCCACCGATTGCCCTGCCCGAACTGTTGATGATGCTGAGTCTGGGTGCGGCGCTGGGCTTCTTTGGCGGCCTGTTCGGCATTGGGGGCGGGATCATCGTCATCCCGTTGCTGGTCCTGGGCTTTGGATTGGAGCAGGCGCTGGCCCAGGGCACGGCCCTGGTCATGATGGTGCCCAATTTGCTGATTGCCTGGTGGCGTTACAGCCAGCGTCATCCGGTTGCCCTCAAGACTGCGCTGCAGATCGGCGCCTGTGCCTGCCTGACGACCTGGCTGGTGGCCCACCTGGCAACCCGACTGGCGCCGGAACTGATGCGCACCGTCTTCAGCGTCTTCCTGCTGGTGCTGTCGCTGCGCATGCTGATGCGTCCGTCCGCCAGCGCGCCCGCGCAGGCACACAAACCCCGCGACCTGCGGCTCATGCCGTTGGTGGGTGTCGTCGGCGGGAGCGCCATGGGCCTGCTGGGCGTGGGCGGCGGGCTGGTCGCCACGCCCCTCTTCACCGGCTGGTTCGGGCAACGGCAGACGGTGGCCCAAAGCCTCTCGCTGGCCCTGGTCGCACCGAGTTCCATCATCGCGCTGATGACCTACAGCAGCGCAGAACGGGTGGACTGGTCCATGGGTCTGCCGCTGGCGGTGGGTGGCCTGTTCACCGTCTCCGCCGGTGTGGCGGTGGCCCATCGCCTGCCGGAGAAGCGCATGCGCGCCGCGTTTGCCTGGATGGTGCTGTGCACCGCCGCCTGGATGTTGGTGAAGCCGCTGTTCCTGCGGTAGTTCAGGACGGCTGCTCAGGTTGCGGCAGAAGATTCTTGTCCACCAGCGAATAGCCAGGGTGCTGTTGCGTCAGCAGCAGAAACATCGCAAAGATGGGGCCTGGCATGTTGCGCGGGTCGCTGTCGCTCTCCAGCGCCTGCCAGGTGCGTGACTGCATTCCGCCGCGGCTCCCGGCCTGGACGGGATAGCCCATGAGTTCGGCCGCTTCCACCTGACTCAGCCCCGCGGCGACCCTGGCAGCCTTGAGTTGCTGGCCCGAAGGGGATGGCATGGGGATGGGCGTGAACTGGTTCATGGCAAATACGCAAGTCAAACGGAGATACTAATCGCAGAAGTCACACGAGCGTAGCAATTGCCAACCCATAATCGTGCATGACTGCACGCAAATTTTCAAAGCCCATTGGCACAAACGCTGCAGGCAGGGCCGGCGCTCCCGCGACGCGTGAGGCGGTCTGTCTTTCGCTCATCGCGCAGTTGATGGCACTGCGCCAATTCCTGCTCGAACGCGAAGCGGCCATGCAGACGGAACTGTCCCGCGTTGCCCCCCAGTACCTCGACAGTGCCCGCAACCTGGTTCACTACCTGGCCCTGCGCGTGCACGATCTGCGCGCGGTGCAGGAGCAACTGGCATGGCTGGGTCTGTCATCACTGGGGCGCTCGGAGTCCCATGTTCTGGCCAGTCTCGACAAAGTGCTGGGTATCTTGCACACCCTGACGGGCAAAGCCTGGATGGACAAGTCTCCCGACGAGCCGGCAGGAAGTGTGAGCAGCCGCCGCTTGCTGGAACAACACGCGGTCGAGTTACTGGGGCCTTATCCTGCGGGGCGACCGGTTCGGATCATGGTGACCTTGCCCTCTACCGCAGCGACGGATGCGGACGTGGTGCGCGAACTGGTGAAAGCCGGCATGGACATCGCGCGCATCAACTGCGCCCATGATGACGCCGAAGCCTGGGCTGCCATGGCCCGCAATATTCGCCATGCGGCAAAGGCGCACAAGCGTGACGTTCGCATTTTGATGGACCTGGCCGGCCCCAAGATTCGTACCGGAGACATTGCACCCCGACCAGCAGTGCTGCGGCTGCGCCCCCAGCGGGATGAATACGGCCGGCCTTTTCGCCCCTTCCAGTTGGGACTGCGTCCGCACAGCAGCAATGTGCCGGTAGCAGAAGTGGATGGCTGCATCGGCGTGGACGAGAAGTGGCTGGAACACCTCAAGGTGGGAATGCAAATCGATTTCGCGGACGCACGCGGCGCCAAGCGGCATCTTCTGGTGGTGCGCAGGGATGAGACGGGTGCCGTTGCGGAGAGCATTCAAACTGCGTACATCACTCCGGGAACGGAATTCACCGTTCACAAGGGCGATGGCAAGAAGAAGCGCACCACGCTGGCCAGCCAGATTGAAAGCCCGCCCGGCGCGCTGTACCTCCACCAGGGCGAAGTGATTCGTGTCACCCGGGACGGACTGGGCGTTGGCGTTGGCGCTGACGCAGCCCGGGCAGTGGATGGGGCCTCCAGCGAGACCGCGCACATCTCCTGCACGCTGCCCCAGGTCTTTGGGCAGGTGCAGGTTGGCGAACGCATCTGGTTTGATGACGGGCGCATTGGTGGCGTGATCCGCCGCGCTGACCCAGAGAGCATGGATGTCGAAATTGTCCACGCGCGGGAAGGCGGCGAGAAGCTCATTGCCGACAAGGGCATCAACCTACCCGACAGTGCGTTGACGCTTCCCGCACTGACGGAGAAGGACATAGAGGACCTGGAATCGGTTGTTCAAATCGCCGACATGGTTGGCCTGTCCTTCGTCCAGCAGGCATCCGATGTGTACATGTTGCGCACGCATCTGGAACGGATGCGTCGCAGTGACATGGGAGTCGTTCTGAAAATCGAAACCATCAAGGGATTCGAGAATCTTCCCGAGTTGATGCTGGCAGCGCTCTCGGGTGCCAGTGCGGGCATCATGATTGCGCGGGGCGACCTGGCAGTGGAGTGCGGCTACGAGCGTCTGGCCGAAGTGCAGGAGGAAATCCTCTGGTGTGCCGAGGCCGCGCACATGCCGGTGATCTGGGCCAC
>JAVBYK010000276.1 GCA_030824095.1 bacterium | reverse complement strand
TTCAGGCATGACGGGCCGCGACCGCCAGGGCCAGGCTCCCCGGTCGCTACAACCCGTAATGAAAATGCGGTGAATGAACATGCGCCCAGTGTAGCAAACCGCTGCACGGCCCCGAGCCACCCTGTCCGAGAAAACCCTAGGTGGACGTCCGAGATTAACGGCGCAGAATGGCTTGATTAAAAAAAACGAACGACAGTTCACTTTTTCAGGACATCAATACCATGCGATTCAGCAAACCACTTCTTGCCGGGGCACTGGCTCTTCTCCTGGGCGCCTCTGCCCTGGCCTCGACCATCGACATCGCCGGCGTCAAGGTCGAAGACAGCGCCACCGTGGCCGGCACCAAACTGCAGCTCAACGGAGCCGGCATCCGCTTCAAGGGCCCGTTCAAGGTCTATGTGGCCGAGCTGTACACCAGCAAGAAGGTGGCTTCGCTGGACGAGTTGATCGCAGCACCCGGCCCCAAGCGCCTGACGCTGGTCATGACGCGCGAGATTGAGGCCGGCCCTTTTGGCAAGTTGCTGACGCGCGGCATGGAGGACAACAACCCCAAGGCCGAAATGTCCAAGCTGGTACCCGGCCTCATGAAGATGAGCGAAATCTTCACGGCCAACAAGAATTTCGTCCAGGGCGACACCATCCACATGGACTGGATTCCCGGCACCGGGCTGGTGATCTTCGCACGCGGCAAGGTACAGGCCGAACCATTCAAGGAGCCTGAATTCTTCAAGGCCCTGATGGGCATCTGGCTGGGTCCATCACCCGCTTACTGGAAGCTCAAGGACAACCTGCTGGGCGACATGTCATAAGTCGGTTGACGCATCCGCAAAAACCCTGATGCCGGGGGTAACGCAAGAGTGGACAATCGGTCGCATTGATAATGCGAACGACCGTTCACTTTTGGGGATACCAGACCATGCGCCTCTTCCAGACCCTTCTGCTTCTCGCCGCACTGCTGTTCAACGCGGGTGCGGGAGCTGTCACCGTCGTCAACGGCATCAAGGTTGAGGACAGCATCAGCGTTGGCGGCGCGCCGCTGCAGCTCAATGGCGCGGGCACGCGCTACAAGGCGATTTTCAAGGTGTATGTGGCCAGCCTCCACACCAGCAAAAAGGTGGCGTCTCTCGACGAACTGATCGCCGCGCCCGGCCCCAAACGCCTGACCATGACATTCTTGCGCGAGATTGAGGCAGGCCCTTTCGGCAAGCTGCTGACCCGCGGTGTGGAAGACAACAACAGCAAGGCCGAAATGTCCAAGTTGGTCCCCGGCCTGATCCGCATGGGCGACATCTTCACCGTCAACAAGCTGCTGGTGCCGGGCGATGTCATCACCATCGACTGGATTCCGGGCACCGGCATGGTCGTCACCGCCAAAGGCAAGGTGCAGGGCGAGCCCTTCAAGGAACCCGAGTTCTACAAGGCCATCATGTCCATCTGGTTTGGCAATGTGCCGGCGGACCACGCGTTGAAGGACGCGATGCTGGGCATCAAATAGCATTCCGTACACCCCGACCGACAACCTGCAGTGCCTGCTACTGCAGGTTTTTTTTCGCCCCAATTTTGGGCATCGAGAAACTCCGCAGACAGCCGGCGGGAATACCGGTAGAGTCTGGTGCCATGTCGCAGATTTGAAGCCAACCAGAAGGGGCCGCTATGAGACTGAAACTGAAACTCCCGTTGGCATTTGCATTGGCCCTGGGGCTGATGTTTCTGGGAGCCCTGTTTGGCATTTACAAGCTGAACCATTCACTGGACGTGTTCGAGCACGAGGTTCTCGCCACCGTGGCGGCCCACAAGAAGGTGGCCCAGATCGACGCACGCTTCTCCACGGCCATTCAGGAATGGAAAAACGTGCTGTTGCGCGGCAAGGAGCCCAAGGATCTGGACAAATACTGGGATTCCCACCTCAAGGAGATGAAGGCCGTGCAGGACGGATTGGGGGAACTCGACAAGATGCCCATGGACAGTTCGGCCAAAGACACCCTGAGCAAGCTGAGCCGGGCCATTCCCGTGGTTGGCGAAGCCTACAAGAAGGCATTCGAGGAATTCAAGGCATCCGGTTTCGACTCCGCTGCGGGAGACAAGGCGGCGCGCGGCAAGGACCGCGAATCTGGTGCCTTGATGAAGGAGCTCAAAGAAAGACTCTCGGCCGCTGAATTGGAAACTTCCATAGCAGCCACCAAGGAGGCCGAAAGCAGCACCATGCTGGCACTGACCGTCATGGTGGCGATCATGGCCATTGGACTGGCCGGGGGCATCTGGATGAGCCGCCAGATCGTGCTCCCGCTGGGCCAGGCCGTTGAGCTGGCCGACAAGGTGGCGCACGGCCATCTGAACAACACGATTGCGGTCCATGGCAAGGATGAAGTTGGCATGCTGATGCAGTCCCTCAAGGAGATGCAGGGCAACCTGTCCAAGCTGGTTGCCAATGTGCGCCAGGGCTCCGAAGGGGTTGCCACCGCCAGCGCCGAAATCGCCCAGGGCAACAACGACCTCTCCGCCCGCACCGAGCAGCAGGCCAGCGCGCTGGAAGAGACCGCCGCGTCCATGGAAGAACTGGGATCCACCGTCCGGCAGAACGCCGACTCGGCACGCCAAGCCAACCAGTTGGCCATGAACGCTTCGTCGGTGGCCGTTCAGGGCGGGCGCGTGGTGGACCAGGTGGTCGAAACCATGCGCGGCATCAACGACGCCTCGCGCAAGATTTCGGACATCATCAGCGTCATCGACGGGATCGCCTTCCAGACCAACATCCTGGCCCTCAATGCAGCCGTGGAAGCCGCACGCGCCGGCGAGCAGGGCCGTGGCTTTGCGGTGGTGGCCAGCGAGGTGCGCAGCCTGGCCGGCCGCTCGGCCGATGCCGCCAAGGAAATCAAGGCCCTCATCGGCGCCAGCGTCGAGCGGGTGGAACAGGGCACCACGCTGGTGGACCAAGCGGGCACCACCATGAAGGAAGTGGTGGACAGCATCAAGCGCGTCACCGACATCATGGGTGAAATCAGCGCCGCCAGCAACGAACAGGCCAGCGGTGTCAATCAGGTGGGCGAAGCCGTGACCCAGATGGACCAGGCCACCCAGCAGAACGCGGCCCTGGTGGAGCAGATGGCCGCTGCGGCCAGCAGCCTCAAAAGCCAGGCCCACGATCTGGTGCAGGTGGTGTCGGCGTTCAAGGTGGATGGCGTTTCGGCTGCTACACACACGCCAGCGCCTGCACACCGACCAGCCCCGGCTGCCGCCCCGCGCCCGAAAGCGGCTTCGCCCAAGCTGGCATCCGCTCCGACACCGGCAACTCCAGCCAAGAGCGCCCCCAAGGCAGCCGCCCTGCCCAAGCCGGTTGCGGTGGCCCGTGCCAAACCCACGCCCGCCGGTGGGGATGACGACTGGGAAACCTTCTAGGCCCTTCCCTGCACCCAGGCCACCAGGCCTTCGGCC
>JAVBYK010000224.1 GCA_030824095.1 bacterium | reverse complement strand
GCAGGCATTTGGGTGCTGGGCTTCGTCAGCATGCTCATGGACATTTCCTCGGAAATGGTCCACAGCCTTCTGCCCATGTTCATGGTCGGCGCATTGGGAGCCAGTGTCTTCACCGTTGGAATCATCGAAGGCTTGGCCGAATCCACTGCTCTCATCGTCAAGGTGTTTTCTGGCGCGTTGAGCGACTACCTGGGCAAACGCAAGGGACTTGCCCTGTTCGGCTACGCCTTGGGCGCATTCACCAAGCCGTTATTTGCCATTGCATCGGGCTCCGGTTTGGTGGTCGCCGCCCGGTTGATTGACCGTGTTGGCAAAGGTATCCGGGGCGCGCCGCGTGACGCGCTGGTCGCCGACATCGCGCCGCCCGAAGCCCGTGGTGCAGCGTTTGGCCTGCGCCAGTCTCTGGACACCGTAGGGGCATTTCTTGGCCCACTGATTGCGGTCGGCCTCATGATTGTGTGGGCCAATGACTTTCGCGCAGTATTTTGGGTGGCTGTGATTCCGGGTCTGCTCGCGGTCGCGCTTCTGTTCTTTGGGGTGAAGGAGCCAGAACGCAAGATGGGCGACAAGAAGACCAATCCCATCCAGCGCGAGAACCTGATTCGACTCGGTCGCGCCTACTGGTGGGTAGTCGGTATCGGTGCAGTTTTCACCCTGGCCCGGTTCAGCGAAGCATTCTTGGTATTGCGCGCCCAGCAGACTGGCGTCGCCACGGCTCTTGTGCCCTTGGTAATGGTTGCCATGAACCTGGTCTATGCGGCGGCGGCTTACCCATTCGGATGGCTCTCAGACCGAATGAGCCACGGCAAGCTTTTGGCGCTTGGCCTGGTTGTACTGGCTTTGGCCGATCTCGTTCTGGCCAGCGGAAATGATTGGAAAACGATGCTGATGGGGGTTGCCCTGTGGGGCATCCACATGGGCATGACACAGGGGCTCCTGGCGACGATGGTGGCGGACACGGCACCTGCCGATTTGCGTGGCACCGCTTATGGCGTGTTCAACCTCATGAGTGGCTTGGCGATGCTGGTTGCCAGTGGACTGGCGGGCTGGCTGTGGGATCGCCACGGTCCATCATCAACTTTCTATGCAGGCGCTGCGTTCTGCGCATTGGCCTTGGGCGTATTGATGCTCCAGAGCGGCGACAGCTCACCATCACGCGCGCGGTGATGCATCGGACGAACGTGTGGTGTCTGCTGCAGTTTTAATAGCGGAAAGCGCATATTCCACGAGGGCTAGATGCCGATTTCCCTTCGAAATCTCCAGCAAATACCTCAAAAGGAACTGGCCTTGCGCTGCTCCAGTCGATACGGCGGCAGCCCCGCCAGCATCCGTTTCCCATAACTCTGCAACACCAGCCGCTTGTCATAACAAATGACAGCCGCGTGGTCGTCCTCGGTGCGGATGGCGCGGCCGGTCCACTGCAGCAGCTTGATGCCGGTGGCGGGTATCACCAGTTCGTTGAATGGGTCGCGGCCCACGCTGCGCAGCCATTCGGCGCGGGCCTCGTCCACGGGGTCGGACGGTGGTGCAAACGGCAGCTTGGTGATGAACACGGTGTCGCACAGCTTGCCGGGCAGGTCCAGCCCCTCGCCAAACGACTGCATGCCAAAGATGATGGATGGAAAACCCGCCTCCACCCGTGCCGTGTGCGTGGCCAGCAGGCGCGCACGGGACTGCGTGCCCTGCACCTGCACCACCTCCATCAGCGCGGCGGGCAGGGCTTCGGTGGCGGTGCGCATTTGCGCGCGCGAGGTGAACAGCACCAGCGCGCCGGTCTCTACGTTCGCCAGGTCCTGCATCAGCTCGGCCACCATTTCGCGGGTGTAGGCGTCGGCCTGCTTGGGGTCGGCCTTGGTGTGCACCACGGTCAGCAGGCCCTGGCGGGCGTAGTCAAAGGGGCTGGCCACTTCCAGCGCCTGCACGTTGGGGTTGCCGTACAGCCCCGCCTCGTGCAGGAAGTAGTCAAAGCTGCCGCAACTGGTCAGTGATGCGGATGTCAGCACCACGGCACGCACCTGGCTCCACAGGAACTGGCGCAGCAGGTCGCCGGGCACGATGGGGCAGGCGTGTGCGGTCATGGTCAGGTAGCCGTGCTCGCTCTCGGCCTGCAGCCATTTGGCCAGGGGCTGGGGGCCGTGTTCCAGCAGCAGACTGGCGGTGGACACGATGCTGCCCAGGCGTGGCGCCAGGCTGCCCAGCTTGGCGTAGAGCTGGGCGCACAGCACGGCCTGGCTGGGGTCTTCCTTGGCCACGGCCTTCACGTCCACGCCCAGCGCCTCCAGGGCCTTGGACAGTCCGTTGGCCTGCGCGTGGATCTGGGTGATGGGTTCGATCAGCGCCTCGGGCAGCACGCCGTTGGCAAAGCGCAGCGTGCCATCCTGGCCTTCGCCATCCAGGTTCTTGCCGGTGTGCGCCCACACCAGCTCCATGGCCATGCGCGCCATCTGCGTCAGAGCCTGTTTGAGCTGGCTGGTAACAGTAGCCACGTCCTCACCGGCGTGCAGATGCAGGGCAGTGGCGACCTCTTGCACCGTCTTGGGCAGCTTGTCCAGCCAGCGCAGGTTGCTTAGATCCATGGCACTGGAAAACTGGTCCAAGGCCACTGCGGGGAGGTGGTGGCCTTCGTCAAAGATGACCAGGCAGTTGTCCAGGTCGGGCAGGGTCTTCATGCCCAGCGAGGCCAGCACCAGGTCGTGGTTGGCGACGATGACATTGGCCTCGGCCAGGCGGGTGCGGGCCTCGTAGTAGCTGCAGTCGCGAAAGCGCGGGCAGTGACGCACGGTGCAGGTGTGGCGTTCGGCAGCCACGGTTGACCAGTCGCGCGGGTCGGGCGCCTCGGCCAGGGTGTCGCGGTCGCCGTCCCATTTGTTGGTGGCCAGCAGAGTGGCCATGCTCTCGTACAGCTGGATGCGGCGCTCCTCGGCCTCTTCCTGCGACAGGCTGGTGCCGAACTTGGCGGGCTTGGGCGCGTCATCGTCGGCGTCAAACAAATCTTCGGGCGCGCCGCCGTTACCCACCAGGCGCTCCAGCTTCAGCTTGCACACATAACGCCCGCGGCCCTTGGCCAACGCAAACACAAAGGGCTTGTCCATGGCCTGGGCCAGCGCCGGCAGGTCCTTGCCCATGAGCTGCTCCTGCAGCGCCACGGTGGCAGTCGAAATCAGCACCCGGGTCTTGCGCTCCAGCGCCATCGCGATGGCCGTGGATGCGTAGGCGGCCGATTTGCCGACGCCGGTGCCGGCCTGGATGACGGCGATGGCCTTGGTGGGGGTGGCCTGCTCGCCCAGGTCGCCGCGTGCCAGCGTGGCGGCCACGCAGGCGGCCATTTCGTGCTGGCCCGCGCGGGGGCGAAAGCCGGGCGTGGCGCCCACGATGCGCTCAAAAGCCGCCAGCGACAGGTCGGCCAAGGTGTCAGAGTTCAAACCAATGTGTCCAGAAAGT
>JAVBYK010000272.1 GCA_030824095.1 bacterium | reverse complement strand
CAGTTCGATCCGCAGATCGTGGTGCAGAACACCATTGGCGGCGCCGACAACTTTGTGTTGATGGCCGTGCCGTTCTTCATCCTGGCAGGCGAATTCATGAATGCCGGCGGCCTGTCCAAACGCATCGTGGATATGGCTGGTGCCTTTGTCGGGCACTTGCGCGGTGGCCTGGGCTATGTGGCCATCATCGCTGCGGTGCTGCTGGCCAGCCTGTCCGGCTCGGCCGTGGCAGACACGGCGGCCTTGGCCGCCATTTTGGTGCCCATGATGCGCTCGGCGGGCTATGACGTGGGCCGTGCCTGTGGACTGATGGCGGCCGGTGGCATCATCGCGCCGGTGATTCCACCATCCATTGGCTTCCTGCTGTTTGGCGTGGTGGCCAATGTGTCGGTGACCAAGCTGTTCTTTGCCGGCATGGTGCCCGGTGTGATGATGGGCCTCTCGCTGGTAGCCGCCTGGTGGCTGGTGTCGCGCCGCGAAAACACGCAACTCACGCCCAAGCTGCCGTGGGCCGAGCGCATGGTTCTGCTGGGCAAGGGCTTCTGGGCCCTGCTGCTGCCGGTCATCATCATTGGCGGTCTCAAGTTCGGCATCTTCACACCGACCGAAGCCGCCGTAGTGGCTGCCATGTATGCCATGTTTGTGGGCGTGGTGGTCTACCGCGAACTCAGCATGAAGGATGTCTATCACAGCCTGCTGATCACCGCCCGCACCACGGCCGTGGTGTTGCTGCTCGCGGCCATGGCCATGGTGGCGTCCTACATGATCACGATTGCCGACATTCCGGGCCAGGTGGGTGAGTGGATGCAAGTGTTTGCGGGCAACCAGTTGCTGCTGGTCACCGCCATGATGGTGGTGGTGTTCCTGGCCGGCATGGTGCTGGACTTCATCCCCATCGTGCTGATCTTCACGCCGGTGTTTCTGCCGATTGCCATCCAGGCCGGTGTGGACCCTGTCTACTTCGGCGTGATCTTCATCATGAACTGCTCCATTGGCATGATCACGCCGCCGGTCGGCGTGGTGCTCAACGTGGTCAGCTCCATTGGCAAGATCAGCATGCCGCAAGCCATTCGGGGGGTGATGCCCTTTCTGCTGGCCGAAGCCGTCGTACTGGTGGCACTGATTCTGTTCCCCGCCCTCGTCATGGTTCCCGCCGGCTGGTGGCGCTAGACCGTCCTCGCTTCTCTCAAACAACAACCCAGGAGACCTACCCATGAAGACCACCCTCGTCGCCAAATTGACTGGCATCGCACTCGCCACACTGATCAGCGCATCGGCCTTCGCCGACGTCACGGCCAAGTTCGCCGTGACGCTGTCCGACAAGACCCACCAGGGCCAGGGCGTCGCCCGCTTTGTGGAGCTGGTCGACAAAAAGAGCCAAGGCCGCATCAAGATCAAGCCGTTCTACAACGGTGCGCTGGGCAATGACGTGCAGGTTACCTCTTCACTGCAGGGCGGCACCATCGAATTCACCGTGCCCCAGACCAGCACGCTGACCGGCATGATCAAGGAATTCGAGATTCTGGACTTCCCCTTCCTCTTTGGCAGCGAGCAAGAGGCTGAGAAGGTGCTGGACGGCGCCACTGGTCAGAAGCTGTTGGACAAGCTGCCGGCCAAGGGCCTGGTCGGTCTGGCCTATTGGGAAAACGGCTTCTTCAACGCCACCAACAGCAAGCGCCCCATTCAGAAATGGGAAGACTTCCAGGGCCTGAAGTTCCGCGCCGTGCAGGCCAAGATTTCGCAGGAAACCGTCAAGGCGCTGGGCGCCAACCCCGTTCCCTTGGCCGTGCCCGAGCTGTACACCGCACTGGAAACCCGCACTGTGGACGGCCAGGGCACACCTTCGGCCGTGATCGCCGCGCTCAAGCTCAATGAGGTGCAGAAATACCTGTCGCTGACCAAGCATTCCTACGGCGCCTTCCTGCCCCTGGTGTCCAAGAAGTTCTGGGACAGCCTGCCACCCGCCGACCAGACCATCCTGCGCGAAGCTGCGGTCGAGACCCGTTCCTTCCAGCGCGGTGTGGCCCGTGAGCAGGCCAAGGGTGCGGAAGCCGCCATGGCCGCCAAGGGCTTGGTCATCAATGACATCACCCCGGCCGAGCGCCAGCGCATGCGCGCCCAGGTCAAACCCGTGTGGGACATGTTTACCAAGGACGTGGGCGCCGATCTGGTGACCGAAGTCACCGGACAACTCTCGAAGTAAAACCACCCAGCGCAAGAACAGGACGCACGCAGTGACGCCATTGAACGAGACCCACAGCCCCCAACTCACCAGTTGGGTGGCATCGGCCAATACGCCGGACACGGATTTCCCTATCCAGAACCTGCCGTTTGGCGTGTTCCGGCGCTTGGGTAGCGTGCAGGGCTTTCGTGTGGGGGTTGCCATTGGTGACGCCGTCCTGGACCTGACGGCCGCCCGCGCTGCCGGTGCCTTCAATGGCAGCGCGCTCACGGCCGTTCAGGCCTGTTGCGCCCCGTCGCTGAACGCCTTCATGGACCTGGGGCCCACGGCGTGGTCCGACTTGCGACTGGCGCTGTCTCGCGCCCTGCGCGCAGGCTCGCCGTCGCAAGCGCTGCTGTCCACCTGCCTGCTGCCGCAGAGCCAGGCGGAGTATGCCGTGCCAGCCCGTATTGGTGACTACACCGACTTCTACACCTCGGTGCACCACGCCACCAACATCGGCAAACTGCTGCGCCCGGACAACCCACTCTTGCCCAACTACAAGTGGATTCCGATTGGCTACCACGGCCGCTCCTCCAGCATTGGCATTTCCGGCCAGGAGGTGCGCCGCCCGGTCAGCCAGGTCATGCGCCCGGGCGCCACCGCGCCGGTGCTGGCGCCCAGCGCCCGCATGGACTACGAGCTTGAGGTCGGCATCTATCTGGGCAAGGGCAATGCACTGGGTGAGCCCATTGCCATGGACGCCGCCGAGCAGCACGTGTTCGGCCTGTGCTTGTTCAACGACTGGTCGGCCCGCGACGTGCAGGGTTGGGAGTACCAGCCGCTGGGGCCATTCCTTTCCAAGAACTTTGCCAGCACCGTTTCGCCGTGGATCGTGACCATGGAAGCGCTGGCCCCCTACCGACAAGCCTGGACCCGCGCCGCGAACGACCCCCAACCCCTGCCCTACCTGGATTCCACCGAGTTGCGCCAGCACGGTGCCATTGGCATTGAACTGGAAGTCTTCATCCAAAGCGCCACGATGCGTGCGCAGGGCCTGCCGGCGCACCGCGTATCACACAGCAATTTCGCTGATGCCTACTGGTCTGTCTCGCAAATGGTGGCGCACCACACCGTCAATGGCTGCAACCTGCAAAGCGGTGACCTGCTGGGCAGCGGCACGCAGTCTGGCCCCAGCCCGGATGAAGCCGGCTCGCTGATGGAACTTTCCCTGGGTGGCAAGCAGCCGCTGAGCCTGCCCGGCGGCGAGACGCGCACCTT
>JAVBYK010000152.1 GCA_030824095.1 bacterium | reverse complement strand
CTGCGCACCAGACCCAGCAACTCGTCTTCGGAGTAGGGCTTGCCCAGGTAGTGGTCCACACCCAGCTCCTTGGCGTGCTCGCGGTGTTTGCCGGCGATGCGCGACGTGATCATGATGATGGGCAGGTCACGCAGATTGGCATCGCCACGGATGTTGCGGGCCAGATCGAAGCCATCCATGCGCGGCATTTCGATGTCGGACAGCACCACGGTGGGTTTTTCTTCCTGCAGTTTTTCCAGCGCATCCAGGCCATCAGAGGCCAGCGCCACGCGGTAACCTTCGCGCTTGAGCAGACGCTGTGTCACCCGGCGCACCGTGATGGAATCGTCAACCACCAGAATCAGCGGAACCTGGTTGGCGCTCGCCGCCGGGGTCATCAGGGGGACCGCCACCTGATCGCCGCCAGGCTGCGCCACGGCCACGGCGGACCGGTGCAGTTGACGCGCCTGTTCACCGTACACGGCAGCCAACGCCACCGGGTTGTAGATCAGCGCAACCGCACCCGATGCCAGCACCGAGACACCCGCCAGACCCGGCAGTTGTGCCAGCTGTGGCCCCAGATTCTTGACCACCACTTCTCGGTTGCCCAGAATTTCATCCACGTGCAGGGCCAATCGCTGACCCGCACTTCGGAACACGGCCACCGACCGTGTCTTGGTCTGGGCTTCATTGCTCTGTGCAGACACCTGCAACAAGGCCCCCGCCCAGAAGAATGGAATGGATTGGCCGCCAATCTCGAAGCTGTCCTGCGCGTAGGCCTGGTCCAACGTCGCCGCCGGCGTGCGCAAAACAGTTTCCACCAGTCCCGATGGCACGCCCACGGTGAAATCACCGACGCGCAGCATCACCACCTGCGTCACGGCGGTCGTCAGTGGCAGCACCAGCTTGAAGCTTGTGCCAGCGCCTTCCTGTGTCGCGGTTTCAATACGACCACCCAGCGCATTCACTTCTGAACGCACCACGTCCATGCCGATACCGCGACCGGACAGCTCGGTCACCTGGTCGGCCGTCGAGAAGCCGGGCATGAAGATCAGGTTGGCCGCGTCGGCTTGGCTCAGGGCCGCATCCGGCGTGATGACGCCGTTGGCGATGGCCTTGGCGCGGATCTTGTCCAGATGCAGACCGGCGCCATCGTCGCTGAACGACACGGACACGTCATTGCTTTCCTGATTGACCTGGATGGTGATGGTACCCACGGCGGATTTGCCCGCCTGTGCACGCTCTGCCGCGCTTTCAATGCCGTGGCCCACCGAGTTGCGCAGCAAGTGCTCGAACGCGGGAGCCATGCGGTCCAGCACACCACGGTCCATTTCAATGGAGCCGCCGGTGATATCCAGCTTGACCTGTTTGCCGGCATCCTTGGAAGCCTGACGGACCACGCCGTACAGACGCTCCGAAATGCTCTCGAACTCGACCATGCGCGTACGCAGCAAATCGCGCTGCAACTCGCGGGCCTGACGGCCCTGGGCGATCAAATCGTCTTCGGCGCCTTCAATGGAGCGCTGCAGATTGCGCTGGACCGTCGCCACGTCGTGCACCGATTCCGCCATCATGCGAGTCAGTTCCTGCACGCGGGTGAAGCGGTCGAATTCCAGCGGATCAAACGACTGCGCAGAGTCCTTGGTCTGGGCCAGACGCGACTGCATCTGCGACTCGGACTGCAACTCCACATCGCGCAACTGGTGGCGCAGACGGTCCAGATTGCCGCTCAAATCGACCAGCGAAGAGCGCAGCTGGGTCAGACGCGCCTCCATCCGGGCACGGGAAATCATGACCTCACCCGCCTGGTTGACCAGGCGATCCAGTAGCTGGGAACGCACACGCACCGACTGGTTAGCCGACTGACGTGCAGGTTGCACGGTTGCCAAGCCACGCGGCAAGACTTTCAGCGGAACACTAACCGGAACGGGAGCAGGAGCGGCAGAGGCCTCTGCCGCAACGGACGCTGTGGCGGGGGCCGGGGCCTGGGTCGTAATGTCTTCTTCTTCGACGACCTCGGCCGGCGCGGCACCCAACGCCTTGAACGTGGCCTGCAAGGCATCAAAACGGGTCAGCAACGGTTCCAGTTGGACCGATTGCAGTTGCTCCGTACCAATCTGCTCGATGCTGGATTCCATGCGGTGGGACATTTCCCCCAATCGCATGGCGCCGGCCAGACGGGCACTGCCCTTGAGCGTGTGCAGCACGCGCAGCACTTCGCTGCGGGCACCCAGGTTGTCGGGTCGGGCCACCCACTGGCGCAGGGCCGAACCCAGCTGCGGCAGGAGTTCGACAGCCTCTTCCTCGAAGATCGGGAACAGGTCCTCGTCCAGATGGTCGACAGCGTCGATTTCATCGTCATGGGCCTGCGCAACATTCAACGGTGCGGCAGTGACCGCCAGCGCAGCTGGTGCAGGAATCTCGGCGGGCACTTCGGCGGCAACCACCGTCTCAGCTTCGGCCTCCACCGGCAACTCGACCGGGGCCTGAATGACAAGTTCCTCGTCATCCGGAGCAATCAGATCCTCTTCCAGCGTCTCGCCAATGGAATCGATGGTGGGCGCAGGGAACTCGGTCTGGATGATGGCTTCCAGGGCCCGAAGGATCGTGGCGTCGGACTCCTTGAGGAAGCCGGCCGCAAACTGGTGCAGAAGGCGACGGATATCCTCGGCGGCGTCGCAGAATGTCTGCGCCTGTTCGGGCGTACCCTGGCGATGCAATTGCACGTGCTGCAGCGCATGCTCCAACAAACGCGCCATCTCGGACAGGGCAGAGAAACCCACCGTCGCGGAACTACCGGACAGCGAGTGGGCCAGCGTTACCAGCGAGTCCGGTAGCGGTGGCTCCAGCTCCAGAGCCCATTCACTGAGCTCCACCTGCAGACGCCTGGACCACTCATCGGCCTCGTTCAGATAGACGTTGTAAAGCGGAATGCTCAGCCGCAGAGGCCCAATAACCTTGACTTGCTCTTCCAACTCCTCGGCCACAGGCTCAGGCTCAGGCTCAGGCTCAGGCTCAGGCTCAGGCTCAGGCTCAGGCTCAGGTTCTGGTTCTGGTTCTGGTTCTGGTTCTGGTTCTGGTTCTGGTTCTGGTTCTGGTTCTGGTTCTGGCAGCTGGGCAGCGACATTGTCCAGGACCGGCGCAATCACTTCTGCCAATTCTTCCGGCACCTCTGCGATGGGTTCACCAGCAGTGTCGGCCAGCAAAGCATCCAAAGACTCGGACTCGGTTTCCTGTGCAACGGCCGTCTCTTCCAGCGGCAAGCCGATTTCGGCGGGCGCCTCCGGCTCGGACACAGGTTCGGCCACGGCCACTGGCGTCTGGTCGCCAAAGTCGAAGTCGCCGAAATCGATTTCCGTCACCTCGGTTGCATGCTGGAATGCATCCGCCGCCTTGCGCTCGGTTTCCACCTCAAACGCCTGCGTAGTCTCGAAGCCAAACGTCTGCGTGGCCGCAAAATCCGG
>JAVBYK010000283.1 GCA_030824095.1 bacterium | reverse complement strand
CGCAGCAGAGCCGCCTGCACATCCAGCGCAGCACCGTCAATGTTGCGGCCCTCTTCAAATTCCAGGGTCAGCGAGGTGTTGCCCAGGGTACTCGTGGAGCTGATTACGGCCAGCCCGGGAATGGTCTGAAACTGCTTTTCCAGTGGTAGGGCCACCGACGTGGCCATGGTCTCAGGGTTCGCACCCGGCAAGGATGCAAATACGTTGATCACCGGCGTGTCATAACTGGGCAGTGCTGCCACGGGGATGCTGCGGTACCCAATCACACCGGCCAACACAATCGCCAGATTGAGCAGGACCGTCATCACCGGCCGGCGGATAAACAGTTCCGACAGGTTCATGATGCCGATGACGCCGCGGCGCGAGCGGGTTTGGCTGCATCCGGGCCGCGTTCGGCCAGCGGCGAATCCGGTCGCAGGTTCTGGCGCCCTTCCAGCACCACCTTGTCTCCCAACGCGATGCCGGTCACGGCCGAATCTTCACCCTGCGCGGCGAGCACCTTGACCGGGCGCAGCGCAGCCTTGCCCTTGTCGGCCACATACACGATGCTGCCCCGGGTGCTCTGGATGATGGCCGTGGTCGGAATCACCACGGCGTCTTTCAGTGTTTGCGTGACCAGCGTTGCCTTGACAAACGCGCCCGGCCACAATTTGGACTCCCGGTTGTCAAAGCGGGCCTTGACCTTGATGGTTCCGGTCGCCGCATCCACCGTGTTGTCCACGAACTGCAACCGTCCCCTGACCACATTGCCGGACTCCGGCAGCTTGGCCGTCACGGTAATCCCGCCGGCCTTCAGACCTTCGAGCACGGCATCCAGATTGCGCTGCGGCAGGCTGAAACTGATATTGATGGGGTCCAGCTGGGTGATAGTGACCAGGGTGGTCTGATTCGCCTGGACAGCGGTTCCCGGATAGACATTCACCGCACCCAGGCGCCCCGAGCTGGAAGCCCGGACACTGTTGTACGACAGGGCCAGTTGCGCGGCATCCAGTGCAGCACGATCAGCCACCAGATTTGCCACCTGCGCGTCCACCTGCGCCTGACTGGAATCAAGCGCCCCTTGCGATACGAAATTCTTGGACATCAAATCGCGGCTACGTGCCAACTGGCGTTGCGCGTCGGCCAGAACAGCCTCATCCTTGGCCATCTGGGCGCGCACCTTGGCAACATTGGCTTCGTCTGGACGGGGGTCCAGCGTGAACAACAAGTCGCCCGCCTTCACAAACTGCCCTTCCTGGATGTGAACCCGGGTGACCACACTGCTGATCTGGGGCTTCACCTCGACACTGGACAAGGGAGTCACCGTACCAATGGCTTCCAGGCTGACATCCAGATCACGCTGCCTGGCAACCGCTGTTGTCACAGCCACCGGGCCGCCCGGTGCACGACCTGCTGCCGCTGGAGCACTGGCAGAACCGGCAGCGCTGGCCGTGGCAACCGGGCCGGAAGCGGCCTTGTCACCGCACGCGCTCACCAGCACGGAGACCACAACGGCCGGCACCAACAGAAGGATGGACAAGGTACTTTTATTCATAGGCAGGGAAGATTATCAGTGCCGCGTCTCCGGGGTTATCGGGTAGCGACAAACTTTGCATAACTTTAAGTCGCAACCCATCCCCGGCGCTGCGCAGTGGATACTTCATCGCCCCAGGGCGTGCTCCACACCCCGGTTGGCCAGCGCATCGGCCCGCTCGTTGCCGGGGTCACCGGCATGGCCCTTGACCCAGCGCCAGTCGATCCGGTGCCCCTGGTTTGCCACCAACTGGTCCAGTTGCTGCCACAGGTCCACGTTTTTGACCGGTTGTTTGGCGGCCGTCTTCCAGCCCTTGGCCTTCCAGCCCACCAGCCATTCGGTAATGCCTTTCAGGACGTACTGGCTATCCAGGTGCAAGGTCACCGCACAGGGCCGCTTGAGGGCACCCAGGGCCTGAATCACCGCCATCATCTCCATGCGGTTATTGGTGGTCTCCCGCTCGCCACCAAACAGTTCCTTCTCCGTGCCATCAGACGAGCGCAACAACACGCCCCAGCCGCCCGGGCCTGGATTTCCCTTGCAGGCTCCATCGGTATAAATCGTTACTTCGTTCAAACACTTGTCTCCCATGTCACTCTCAACCGTCATGCGAGCGGTTGGCCACCGACACCGGCTTGCGCGCACTCGCCGGAGCCGTCTTCCAGGCCGGCCCGAGCAGCCGCACACCGCGAACCCGCTTGACCGCCACCAGAAAGTAGGCCGCGCCCAGAATCGGCCACCAGCGCTCGCCAGCCTTGTCCATCCATTCAAACCGCTTCAGCCACCGTTCGCTGGTGACGCCGGGACGGTAGCAGCCAAACTCCCCGACCTCCACCTCAAACCCCAGCAAACGCAGCCAGTCCCGCAGCCGCCAGTAGCCAATAAATTCGCCGGCGTCGGGCAGGAAGAGCCGCCCGAAGCCCATGCGCCGGTACAGGTGCCCACGCCGCTGTGCCAGGCCCCACAGACTAGTGGGATTGAGTCCGCAAATCACCACCCGCCCCTCCGGCACCAGCACACGCTCCACTTCGCGCAGGGTCGCGTGGGGATCGGCGCTGAACTCCAGCGTGTGCGGCAACAGCACCAGGTCCAGGCTATTGGCCGGAAACGGCAACGCTGAAAAGTCGCACAGAAAGGCCGCCTTTCCGACCGGACGATCCTGCGGCGCATACAGCTCCTCGGTGGCCAGCCACTGGTGCGGCATGCGATTGGCCTGCAGCCCATCCAGGTCCGGCACGCCCAGCTGCAAGGCGTGGAAACCGAAGATATCCACTACGGTGGCATCCACACGCGTACGCTCCCAATCCAGCAGGTAGCGCCCTGCAGGAGTCTGGAACCAGTCGTGCATACCTATAATTTGATCGCTCATGAAGTTATTACCGCTGCCCGCTTTTGCCGACAACTACATCTGGATGCTCCACGATGGGCAAAGGGCGCTGGTGGTGGACCCCGGTGATGCGCAACCTGTGCTTCAGGCGCTGCAACACGAGGGCGTGCAACTCCAAGGCATTTTAGTCACGCACCACCATGTCGATCACACTGGTGGCGTGGAAACCCTGCGCACGGCCACGGGAGCAGCCGTGTTTGGCCCGGCCCATGAGCCGATGCAGCAACCCCTGCAGCGCCTGGAGGGAGGAGACGCCGTGCGCCTGCTGGACCTCGACTTCCGGGTCCTGGATGTGCCAGGACACACGGCCGGCCATATTGCGTTCTTTGGCCAGCTTGCCACAGAAGACCCCGTCCTGTTTTGCGGCGATACATTGTTCAGCGGTGGCTGCGGACGGCTGTTTGAAGGAACACCAGCCCAGATGCTGGCATCTCTCACCCTGCTGGCAGCCCTGCCCGACGACACCCGCGTCTGCTGCGCCCACGAGTACACCCTGAGCAATCTGAAATTTGCGCAGGAGGTTGAACCGGACAACCAGCAACT
>JAVBYK010000066.1 GCA_030824095.1 bacterium | reverse complement strand
TTCAGAGTCCGATCCCCATGTCCATGGAGGTATTGCGCCATGCTTCTTCCTTTTCCAACGCATCAGGTGGCCGCCGGGTTTCTGATCCTGTCCAGTCTGGTCGCAGGCTGCGGCCCAACAAGCACCGAAGACCCGCCCCCCGTTCTGGGTACGCCAGGCCCGGTAACCAGCTCCAACAGCATTCGGATTGAGCTGGTCAACGACACTGGCAATGCCGGGGGCGACGACAAGATGTTCGTGCTGTTCGACACGCCCAAATCTGTGCCCAGCGGCGCGGTCAGCGACATTACTCTGGTGGGCAATTCCGGCGACAAGGGGACCAACGCTACGAGCTTCAAGCTCAGCAGTTTGCCAACGACCCAAAGCGTGGTTTCCCCCTATAGCGGCAAAACCCGACCGGTGTACGCCTTTGGCGTCAGCAATGTGGACTCGGGCCGCCTGTCGTTCTCGTACGACAAGGCCATCGCGATCGTCAACGGCAATGCGCCGACCGCTAGCACCAACGTGCGCTACGACAAGATGGAAATCTCCTTCGCGGGGAATGTCGGCGGCGGCAACCTCACGGCCATCGACTTTCATGCCATCCCCCTGCAAGTGGAGGTGACGCACGCGGGGGACACCCAACCCGACCCGCTGCAGACCAAGAGCTTCTATGCGTCCATGCCGACGATCCTGAAGACACTGATCGACGCCGGCAAGACCCGCAGCATCGACATGGGCAGTGCCCTGCGCAGCACCGATGGCACCAGCTTCACCTACACGGCAGGCACGACCGATTTCACGAAGTTTGCGCGCATCCTGTCGCCCAGCACGTTGGCGGCTGCCAACGGGAGCAATGGATCTCCCGCGCCTTACCCCAGTTTCAAAACCTACCTCAACTCGCTGGTAGGAAAGAGCTACACGGTGAACGGAACCCAGTACGGAGGATCCAAGTTCACGGCAAGCTTCAGCGGCGATGGTGCTGGTGGCTTTGTGATTACCTGCGTAGGGACGGCCAATGCGAAGCAAATTGCCACACAAGCGCCGCCAGTGCCTCCGTTGCCAGAGCCGAAGCCGGGCGTCACGACTACGGTCACGATCAATTTGCCCAAGGACCAGCTGGACTTTTTCATCTATGCAACGGTCGCCAATGCGGCGTCGTACAGCATTGCGGAGTATCCGTTCAAGGATGGCCCAGGGGCACCGCCGAGCTACGTGGCGCAAGACATGGTCAAGCAGGCCAATGCCAGCATTTACGGGGCCCTGGTGGGCGACCTGCAGGCCGCGCTGAACTTTGGCTACCTGGGCGGGCGCTTCGACGCCAGCACCTACACGCCGCCAAAGAGCCAGGACATCAGCACGTACTACGCCGCTGTGTTGCTACCCTATGCCTACCCCTTTGGCGGCGCGCGCTATACCAATGACGGCTTCTACAACCCGTATGCCGCGCTGTTCAATTACCTGTCGGATGCCTATGGGCACCCGTACAGCGATCGGCTTGCGGCAGCCAGCCCGTTGTACACACTCAAAGCCGGTGACACGGTGCGCATCACCATCCTCAACGACAACCGGCTTGACACCCCATTGGCCAGCGTGAGCAGCCCGAGTGACAGCACGTTGACGGTCAGCTGGCCAACCGTTGCCGGTGCCACGGACTACACCATCAAGACCAGCCCCCCCATGGCGACGCCACCGTGTGCGGACGGGACCGTGGCGAGCGGCAGCTTGCAGACCTGTGTCATTACGGACCTGAGCAAAGGGACGTCGTACCTGATCTCGGTGACGGCCAAGGGCACCAGCGAAAAGGGCGATGCCATTGCATCAGCAACCCTTCCCGTCCAGGGCATGACCACGGGCACTGCGACGCAATCTTCCCAGGGAAAATTCGCCGTTCAGGTCGCTGTCAACCTGCCCAACACCCCGGTCATTCCGGGCATGCAGGCTTTTGTGGAAGGCCAGCCAGCCAGTGGAGGGCCGCAAGCCCTGTTGCATGGTTCAACGGGCACCAACATCCTTTCGCTGCAGATCAAGGATGCTGACAGCAAGGTGGTGTATGCCAGCAACTACTTCCTGGTGTTGAGCCAGCCCGACGGCATCACCGCAACGACCTTCGATGTGGACTCGGCTACGCTGGATTACGGTTTGACCCCATTGACCCTGGCCGGGACAAAGCCCTATGCCAACAGCGGCGGGCTGGTGGTCGGCACACCCTTCAGTCCCAAGCCGTATTACCAGTACTTTCCGGTGGCATTCCCTCTGGCAACGCCCGACTGAGCGGACTGACGGAGAAGCGCGCGCTTCGATCGCGGTTGCCCAGACGGGTCTAAGTCGGGCAACCGTGCCCTTGGCGCCGCAGTACCACATGCGTGGCTTTCTCCGACGCAACGAACTGAACGCACTCAAATCCGAGCGCGCGCATGTCAATCCCCTCGAACAGTCGCGCTCCCGCGCCCAGCAGGACTGGCGAGATGGCGATGTGCAGTTCATCGATGAGGCCCGCGCGCAGGTATTGCTGGATCGTGTGAGCCCCGCCGCCAATGCGCACATCCCTGCCGCTGGCAGTAACGCGCGCCCGCTCCAGCGCCTCGTGGATACCGCCGGTGACAAAGTGGAATATCGTTCCGCCTTCCATCTCGATGGAGGGGCGCGCGTGGTGCGTCAGGATGAACGTTGGAACGTGATAGGGAGGGCTTTCGCCCCACCAGCCTTTCCAGTTCATGTCGGGCCAGGGGCCGCGAACCGGTCCGAACATGTTGCGCCCGAGAATCCAGGCACCCACGTTGTCGAAGCCCCGGGCGGCGAAGTCGTCATCGACCCCCGTCGCACCGTCGTCATGTCCAAACAGGGCCCGCTGCAACGTGCGTGTTGGAAACAACCACTGGTGCAAATCGGCCCCGCCCACACCAAGGGGATTGCCGAGGTCCTGATTCGGACCGGCGCCAAATCCGTCCAGCGAGATGGTGAAGCCCTCAACCCGAACGCGTGTCATGTTCATGCCCTCCTATCGATGGATGCCCAACGCCCGTCAGTCAACCCACACTGCCTTTCAGCATGGTCAACGGCAACGCATGCACTTCACCCAGCAAGCGGGCCAGCGCGCGCCCTGCGGCATCAATCACCGCGTGGCCCTTGTCGGCACTGGCCGCCGCGGCGTTGCCCACCGCGCCAGCCGGGTTGTAGTCCTGCATTTGCCAGCCCAGCTTGGCGGTTCGGCCATTGCCCAGGATGTCGAAGCGCCGGGCCCGGTCTTCCGAGGTCGAGGCAAAGTTCTGCGCCTGCGCCATGTCCACCAGTTCGGGCGCCAGCGCCAGCATCATGGAAGTCTCGATATCGCCGGCGTGGATGCCGAAGCGGTGCTCATGGTCGCTGAACAGGGCATTCACATCCTCGCCGGCCGGGCCGACCAAGGGCAGACCAAACCAGTTCACGCTGTAGACCAGCATCCCCAGACGGGCGCGCAGGTCGCGCGC
>JAVBYK010000158.1 GCA_030824095.1 bacterium | reverse complement strand
AGATCCTGGAGATGCTGTTTGCCGTGGAGGATGCGCTGATTGCCAGTGGCAGCCTGAAGAGCGACTTTGTGGCCGTGGCGGCCCGGCCCAAATCAGGGGGCTGACAGGCGGCTTGCCCATTGCTGGCAGCGCGCTTGCCAGGCCGGCACCCAGGTGGCCAGCGCTTCGGCCACGCTGTCCGTCGCAGTGCCTGTGGGCAGGTCCAGCCGTCGCGCGGCCTCGGCCAACGCTGCCAGGGCCGCCTGCGGGCTGCTGGTGTCCAGGGCTTGGGCGCCATTCTGCTTGGAGAGTTTTTCGCCATTGGCGCCCAGCACCAGCGGGGTGTGCAGGTACTGTGGCGTGGGCAGGCCGAGCGTGCGCTGCAGCAGAATCTGGCGCGCCGTGTTGTCGGCCAGATCGACACCGCGCACCACATGGGTGATGCCCTGCGCTGCGTCGTCCACCACCACGGCCAGCTGGTAGGTGAAGCAGCCGTCGGCGCGCTTGAGTACGAAGTCGCCCACCTCGGCCTGCACATCCTGCAACTGGGCGCCCAGACGGCGGTCATTCCAGTGGATAGTGGAGTTTGCTATTGTATTAGTAGCTGTATTATCAATATCCACGAGGGCTGGAGGCTGATTTGGCTCCAAGTCATTCATGCGCAACCGCCAGGCACATGGGGTGGTGGCGGGCGTGCAACCCGGTGGCAGCCCCTGGCGGCAGGTGCCGGGGTAGACCAGTTCACCATGGCGGTGGCGTGGCCGGCCCTGGTGTTCCAGTGCGCTGGCAATGTCCTTGCGCGAGCAGCAACAGGGGTAGGCACTGTGGGCGGCAATCAGTCGGTCCAGCGCGCTCTGGTACAGCGCTGAACGGGTGGACTGCCGCACCACGGCCCCGTCCGAAACCAGGCCGCAGGCGTCCAGCTGTTGCAGGATGCGTTCGGTGGCGCCGGCTACCGTGCGCGGGGTGTCCACGTCCTCGATGCGCACCAGCCATTTACCGCCATGGGCGCGGGCGTCGAGCCAGCTGGCCAGCGCGGCCACCAGCGAGCCGGCGTGCAAGGGGCCGGTAGGGGAGGGCGCGAACCGGCCTTTGTACGCTGTCGCCCCCAAAATATTTCAGTCCTCAGGCAATCGCCAGGGCGAGTTCCAGGCCCGACACAAAGGCGTTCTCCACGCGGTGGCCCAGGCACCAGTCGCCGCACAGGCCCAGGCCGGCGCTGGCATCCCACAGGTGGGATTGGCCCAGGGGTTTGTCGGTCTTGGCATAGAGCCAGCGCTTGGTGTCCACGTGGGCGGGCTCGGCGCGGATGCCGGTGACCTCGGCAAAGGCCTTGATCAGCTTGGCCTGCACGCGCTGCGGGCTGTCATTCAGGTGTTCCTGCGACCAGGCGGCGCTGGCCTGCACGGTCCAGCGTTCCACGGCGCCACGGCTGGGTTTGCTGGATTCGCGGGTCAGCCAGGCAATGCGGTGGTGGGTGCTGCGTGCGGCGTTCCACTGCGGGCCCAGGGTCATGAAGCCGGGTTGCATGGCCTGCGGGTAGGCCAGCATCAGTGTCCAGCAGGGCGCCACCGTGACGGCGCTGATTTTCTTCAGCAGGGCGCCGGTCTTGGGTGTGTCCTGCAACAGCTGCTGCGCCTGGGGGCTGGGCACGGCCAGCACCACGGCGTCAAAGCCGCTGTAGACGTGGGTGCTGTCGCCCACGCCTTCGGTGCGCAACTGCCACTGCGCCTTGTTCAGGGCATCGCGTTCGATGCGGGTGACCCGGGTGTTGAGTTCCAGGCAATGGGCGTCCACCAGGGGCTGCGCCCAGCGGCGCACCAGCGTGCTCATGCCGGGAATGGCCACCCAGTGCGGTTCGCGCGCGGGCAGGCCCACGGCGGCTACGCGGCCATGCTCGTCGAGCACCTGCACGGTGTTGGCACTCCAGGCCTTGCAGACGTTGGGCGTGGTTTGCAGGGCCTGCACAAAACGCGGGTCGCGCACGGTGAAATATTGCGCGCCGTGGTCAAAGGTGCCAAAGGCGCTGTTGCGGGTGGCCATGCGACCACCGACGGTATGGCTCTTCTCAAACACCATGACCCGGTGCCCCGCCTGCGCCAGCGTGCGCGCGCAGGTGATGGCGGCGATTCCCGCGCCAACGATGGCAATGTGTTTGGACGCGGTCATGGGTGTGGTCTCCAGGAGTTGAGTGTTGGCTGCCAGTTTAAACGCGCCCCGGGCTGGCTAATAGAAATTTCCCCGGTGTTTCTCCAGCAGGGCGGCGCGCGTGGTCGGGCTTTCCAGTTGCTGCAACCACCATTGCAGGGCCCGGCCGTGGTTGGCCGCCTTGCCACCGCGCCAGGCGTAGTGCAGGCTCACCAGGCGTTGGCCGCGTTCGGTCTTCTTCACCACCAGGCGACCGGTCTCGATGTAGGGGTCGGCCATGCAGCGCGGCAGGTTGCCGCCACCCAGACCGCGCAACTGGGCATCCAGCTTGGCCAGCATGCTGCCCACCGTGAACACGTCCTGGCCGCTGAGCAGGCCAAAGGTCAGGCCAGGGCCGCGCTGCACCGAGTCGGCCACGGCCACGGCGCGGTGCTGCTGGATCAGGGCATCGCTCAAGGGCTCGGGCGCGTTGGCCAGCGGGTGGTGGGGCGCCACGGCATAGACGAAGGTGGTGTCACCCAGCGGTTTGCTGTGCACGTCGGCGGGGTTGTTGGCATCGGGCTTGACGCCAATGGCCAGATCGGCCAGGCCGGAGGTCAGGGCCTCCAGCGTGCCGGCCAGGGTCTCGTCCCGCAGGCGGATGCGTGTGGGGGGCGACTGGGCAAAGAAGGCGTCGCACAGCTCCATGACCGTTGACTTGGAGACCACGGTATCGACCGCGATCGTGAACTGGGGCTCCCAGCCGGTGGCCACACGCTTGACCCGGTTGGCCACGGCCTCCACGTCGTGCAGCAGGCGCGCGCCTTCGCGGAGCAACTCGGCACCGGCCTCGGTCAGCACGGCCTGGCGCGAACTGCGGTCATACAGCAGCACGTCCAGCGCATCCTCGATCTGACGCACCCGGTAGGTCAGTGCGCTGGGGACCATGCCCATGGCACGGGCGGCGGCGGCAAAGCTGCCGGCGGCCGCAATGGACTGCAGCATGGACAGCGCTTCAGGGGTTAGAACATCGCGCGCATTTTGCATGGTGTGTGGCATTAAATTGAAATTATTTGAATGATGCCATCAAACCCGGTGGATGGAAACTGACCGGTCGCACCCTAAAGTTACAACCTGACGGTCTGCAGTGCGGGCCCCATGCCCGCAATGGGCTCACCGAGGAGATTTCCCCATGTTGACACTGCGCAAATCCACCGACCGGGGCTATGCCGACCACGGCTGGCTCCAGTCGTTCCACAGCTTTTCGTTTGCCGGCTACTTTGATCCTGCGCACATGGGCTGGGGCAACCTGCGGGTCATCAACGAAGACCGCATTGCACCCGG
>JAVBYK010000047.1 GCA_030824095.1 bacterium | reverse complement strand
CGCGCAGCCATCATCGGTGGCGGGCTGGTAGCCGTGGGAATTGCCGCAGCATTGGTGTTGAATGCACTCAATAGCAACATTGCCCTCTATGTCACTCCCAGCGAAGTTTTCGCCGGCAAGGCGCCCAAGTCCCAGGCGTTCCGCATCGGTGGGCTGGTCAAGGAGGGCTCCTTGCGCCGGGACAATCTCACCGTGCACTTTGTCATCACGGATATGGCCCAGGACATTCCGGTGGCCTATACCGGCATCCTTCCGGACCTGTTCAAGGAAGGTAAAGGCGCTGTGGTGCAGGTCAAGACCGATGCCAATGGCCAATACATCGCCACGGAAGTGCTGGCCAAGCACGATGAAAACTACATGCCACCGGAGGCGAAAGACGCTCTGGACAAGGCACAAAAATCAAAAGAGGCAGGCAAACCATGATCCCTGAACTTGGCCATTTCGCCCTCATCCTTGCACTGTGCATTTGCCTGGTCCAGGGCATTCTTCCGGTCCTGGGCGCCCATCATGGCCGGCGCGAATGGACCGCGCTGGCTCGGCCGGCGGCGCAAGCATCGTTCCTGATGCTGGCGGCCTCCTTTGCGGCGTTGGCCTGGAGTTTCTACGTCAATGATTTCTCGGTGCAGTATGTGGCTGCGCACTCCAACTCCCAATTGCCAACCCTCTACCGCATTGGCGCCGTATGGGGTGGGCATGAAGGCTCGCTGTTGCTGTGGGTCTTCTTGCTGTCGTGCTGGACTGTGGCGGTTGCCCAGTATTCACGCACGCTGGATGACACCATGGTGGCGCGCGTGATCGGTGTTCTGGGTCTGGTGACATCGGGCTTGCTGTTGTTTGTGCTGTTCACGTCCAACCCTTTCGACCGTTTGTTGCCCGCAGCCGAGAATGGCCGTGACCTCAACCCGCTGTTGCAGGATCCGGGTCTGGTGTTTCACCCACCCATGCTGTACATGGGCTATGTGGGCTTCGCGGTGGCCTTTGCCTTTGCCATCGCCGCCCTGTTGTCGGGCCGACTGGATGCCGCTTGGGCACGCTGGTCGCGACCCTGGACCACGGCCGCATGGGCCTTTCTCACGTTGGGCATCGCACTGGGATCGTGGTGGGCGTATTACGAACTCGGTTGGGGCGGCTGGTGGTTCTGGGACCCGGTGGAAAACGCATCCTTCATGCCGTGGCTGATCGGAACGGCCTTGCTGCATTCGCTGGCCGTCACCGAGAAGCGTGGCACGTTCAAGAGCTGGACCGTTTTGCTGGCCATCGGCGCCTTTTCGCTGTCGCTGCTGGGCACTTTCCTGGTCCGCTCGGGCGTGCTGACCTCGGTGCACGCCTTTGCCACCGATCCCCGGCGCGGCATCTTCATTCTGGTGCTGTTGTTCCTGGTGGTGGGCTCATCCCTCATTTTGTTTGCCTGGCGTGCGCCCAAAGTTGCCCTTGGCGGGTCGTTTGCGTTGATGTCGCGTGAATCCCTGATGCTGACCGGCAATGTGCTGCTGGTGGTGGCCTGCGCGTCGGTTTTGCTGGGAACGCTGTATCCGCTGTTCATTGACGCCCTCAAGCTGGGCAAGATTTCGGTCGGGCCACCCTACTTCAATGCGGTGTTTGTGCCCATTATGGCGCCAGTGCTCTTTTTGCTTGCTGCCGTGCCCCTGGCGCGCTGGAAGAACACGGATGTGAAGGAAATTGCCCTGCGGATGTGGATTCCCGGTGCCCTCGCACTGGTGGCGGGCATCCTGATTCCCTATGCGATGGGCGGATGGACGGTCATGTCGGCGCTGGGCGTAGCCCTGTCAGTCTGGATTGCCGCGTCGGGTGTCATTCAGGTGGTCCGTCGGGTCAGAAGCAGTCTGCCTCCGGCTTCGTTCTGGGGCATGCACCTGGGCCACTTCGGCATTGCCGTTTTTGCCTTTGGCGTGACCATGGTCGGTGGCTATCAGGAAGAACAGGACGTGCGCATGGAGCCCGGTGACACGGTGCAGGTGGGCGGCTACCAGTTCAAGATGATTGGCGTCAAGGATGTTCCGGGCCCCAACTACAGCGCCGCGCGTGGCGAGTTTGAGGTGACCCAAGGCAGCGGTGCTGCCAAGATCCTGCATCCCGAAAAACGCAATTACTTCTCCTCCACCATGCCCATGACGGAAGCAGCCATTGACGCAGGCTTTACGCGGGATGTCTACGTTTCGCTGGGCGAGCCGTTGGAGGGCAAGGCCTGGGCGGTGCGTGTGTATTTCAAACCCTTTGTCGACTGGATCTGGGGTGGTTGTGTGTTGATGGCGCTGGGCGGACTGTTTGCCATGATGGACAAGCGCTACCGTTTGCGCGTCAAGGAGACTGCCGCGCAGCCTGAAACGGTGCCTGTCGGTGGCAAGCTGAAGGGCGCCACACTATGAAGGCCAAGTTTCTGATTCCTCTGGCACTGTTTGCTGTGCTGGTGGTCTTTCTTGCGGTGGGGCTCGGCCTCGATCCGCGTGAAGTGCCATCCCCGCTGGTGAACAAACCGGCGCCAGCGTTCAAGGTAACGCAACTGGAACAGCCCGAGGCGTTTTTTGCTGCGGAAGACATGAAGGGCAAGGTCTGGTTGTTTAACGTATGGGCGTCGTGGTGCGTGGCCTGCCGTCAGGAGCATCCCGTGCTGATGGACTTTGCGCGCAAGCAATTGGTCCCCATCGTTGGCCTGGACTACAAGGATCAACGCAAGGACGCCATCGGCGTTTTGAGGCGCAGTGGCAATCCCTATGACTTCGTGGCGTTTGACGGGGATGGGCGCGTGGGCATCGACTACGGTGTCTACGGCGTACCGGAGAGCTATGTGATCGACAAGGCCGGAGTGATTCGCTACAAGCACATTGGCCCCATCACGGCCGAGGCCATGGAAAAGACCATCATTCCCCTCATCAACGAGCTCAAGAAATCGTGAAATACCTGTACGCAATACTGCTGGTCCTGGTGACCTGCGGCGCCGCAGGCGCCAAGGAAGCCGCTCCGCTGGCGGACGATCCGGTCGTCGAACAGCGTCTGATTGCCATTTCCGAGGAAATGCGCTGCTTGGTCTGCCAAAACGAGTCCCTGGCTGGTTCCCGTTCGGATTTGGCCTTGGACCTGCGCCGCGAGCTGCGCAACCTGATCAAGCAGGGCAAGACGGATGCAGAAATCCGGGAGTTCATGGTCAGCCGCTATGGCGACTTTGTGCTGTACCGTCCACCGGTCAAACCCAGCACCTGGCTGCTGTGGGCCGGGCCATTTGGGTTGATGGTTCTTGGCGTGGCGGTGCTGTTTATGTATTTGCGCCGGCGCAACGCGGACATTGGCACCGACGTATTGACTGATGAAGAACGCAAGCGCGCAGACGCGCTGCTCCAGGAAGGCGAAAAATGATTGGATTTTGGGTTGCCGGGGCACTGGCGGTGGTGCTGGTCCTGGCCTTGCTGTTCAGACCTTTCCTGCTGAAGTCGTCGAATGCCACCGTA
>JAVBYK010000251.1 GCA_030824095.1 bacterium | reverse complement strand
AGTAGCCACGCTGGTGAAGTCGCGCTTGGCCGTGGCCACCATACAGTAGCCTGCCGCTTCGGTATAACCGGTCTTCAGTCCATCCACGGTAGGGTCCCGAAACAGCAGCAGATTGCGGTTGCTGTCGTTGGCAGCGGGGGTACCGGGATAGTGGTATTTCTTGATGGCGTAGAGGCCCACATAGTCCGGGAAGTCCGCCATCAGCCGGGTCGCCAGAATGCTCAGGTCACGGGCCGTGGTGGAGTGGCCAGCCTCGGTCAGGCCTTCCGGGTTCTTGTAGCTCGTTGACTTCATGCCCAACACCTTGGCTTGGTCGTTCATCATCTGGACAAAGCGCTCCGCCGTCCCTCCCACACCCTCGGCAAGGGCCATGGTGGCGTCATTGCCGCTCTGCACGATCATGCCCTTGATCAGATCCTCCACCGGCACCTGCATCTTGGGGTCGATGAACATGCGTGAGCCAGGCATCTTCCAGGCGCGCTCACTCACCGGCAGGGTTTGCTTCATGTCCAGCTTCTTGTTGCGCAGGGCATCGAACACCAGGTAGGCGGTCATCAGCTTGGTCAGCGACGCCGGCTCGACCGGCAAGTCGATGTCCTTGGACGCCAGGATCTGGTTGGCACCGACGTCGACCAACATATAGGCGCGCGCCGCCACTTCGGGCGGCTGCGGCGTCTGGGCAGCCACCGAAAAACACACGGTCGCCACGAGGGCAGCAAAAAAGGATTTCATCGGGAAGTATCAGAAGCCGGCGGCCAAGTGGCGTGCGACCAGATTGCGTAAAAGCGGCAACTGTCCATGAAAAAAATGCGAGCCCCCGGGGACCACGGTCACCGGCAGGGTCTGGGGACGGGCCCAGTTCATCACGTCGGCCAGGGGCACGGTGTCGTCATGCTCGCCATGCACCACCAAGGTGCGCGCATGCAAGTCGTGCGGAATGGGCGCCACCGCGAACCGGGTGGCGGCCGTTCCCACCAGCACCAGTTGCCGGGGCGCCTGCTGGGATCCGAGCGCCGCCACGGCATGGCTGACGACAAAGGAACCAAACGAGAAACCGGCCAGCGCCAGCGGAGCCGGTGGCGAACCTGCCGTGGCATGGTCGATCACGGCCAGCAGGTCATCCAGTTCGCCGCGTCCAGCATCGTGCACACCCTCGGTGGCGCCAACGCCGCGGAAGTTGAAGCGCACCGCGCGCCATCCGCACTGCACAAAAGCCCGCGCGAGCGTTTGGACCACCTTGTTGTCCATGGTCCCGGCAAACAGCGGGTGCGGATGGGCAATCACCGCCACGCCGCGCGGCGCCTCCCCGGCATGCAGCGTGGGCAGGTCCTCCAGCGCCTCGATACCCCCCACGGGGCCCTGCACCATGAAACGGCGGGTTTGGGAGTTCAAGCGTCAGCGCCCCAGGTGCGCCGGGGTGAGCAAACGCTCGACCACCTGGCCGTTCTTCAGGTGCGACTCGACGATTTCGTCGATGTCCTGCTCGTCCACATAGGTGTACCAGACACCTTCTGGATACACCACGGCCACCGGACCTGCCGCACAACGGTCCAGGCAACCCGCCTTGTTGACACGGACCTTGCCTGCACCGGCCAGGCCCGCCTCCTTGACCCGCTGCTTGCAACGGTCAAAGCCTTCCTGGGCCCGGTGCTGGGCGCAGCACTCCTCGCCATTCTTGCGTTCGTTGAGGCAGAAAAAAATATGCCGGGTGTAGTACGGCGCGGATGGTGAAGTTGGCTCGGTCATGGGTGGATTCTAATTTTTTGCGTCGCGCGACCAGATCAGGGACAGCACATAGACCAGCGCGCAATAGGGCCACAGCCAGCCCAGCCACTGGGCCAGTCCATGGAAACGGATGAAGCGCCCCTGCTCCCAGGCGTGCAGGGTCTGGGCGAAATAGGCGTTTTCCGGCGCCTGGTTCAACAGGCTCAAGTACACCCCCAACGACAGCAACAACAAGGCGGCACTGGCGCGCCAGGGCGCAAAGGCCAGGGCCAACGCCAGCAATAAGGCCATCACCATGCCCAACTGTACCGGCAGACTCAGCCAGGCCCAGGCATGAACCGGCCCCCAACTGAGCGCCGCCGACAGGGCCGACACGCCCACGCCCACGCCCACAGTCATCAGCACGAAGGCAACGCGGCGCACCCGCGCGCGTACCACGCAAAACCCCAGCAGGCAGGGAATCAGCAGGCCCAGCATCACGCACACCATCTCGGCGCCAGGCACCAGGGGCTGCAGCTCGGTTTCCCGCATCGGCAACCAGTTCAAAAACGGGGTATCCACCAGTTGCGAGCCCAGCGCCTCCTCCACCCGTTCCAGCACCTGGCCCAGACCAAAGGGAACGGCGGCCGGAAACAGCAGGGCCGGCGGCCACAACGCCAGCAGCACGATGCCACCGCGCGAATGCGGCACAAACCAGCGGGCGCGGATCTGGCTCCAGCGGTCGATGGCGCCCAACCTGGCCAGCACCACGGCACCTATGGCACCCAGCGCTGCGCCCAGTGTGTCCAGCAACCAGTCTTCGCGCGACGGAACCCGCACCGGCAGGTAGCTCTGCAGGGCCTCCATCACCAGCGCCAGCAAGGCTGCCACGGCAATCGGTACCAGAATCGCATGCCGCACGCGCCCAGAGCGCAGCGCACCCAGCGCCAGCAGGCCGCCCAGGGGGGCGTAGCCCAGCATATTGATACCTACGTCAAAACCGGTCCAGTAACGCGGCAGGGGTGCGGCAAGAAATGCCCAGGGAGCAATGCCCTGGTCCCGCCACTCGGCAAACGGATACAGGCTGGCATAGACAATCAACCCCACATAGAGCAAGGCAAGTGGCCAGGCCGCCGACTTGTGCATGGGGCAGTGGCCTCAGAACGGTTTGACAACCACCAGAATCACCGCTGCCAGCATCATCAGCACCGGCGCTTCGTTGAACCAGCGAAACCAGACATGGCTGCGCGACATGGTGTTGGCCTCAAACTTCTTCAGAATCACGCCACAGCCGTGGTGGTAACCCATTGCCAACACCACCACCGCCAGCTTGGCGTGCATCCAGCCATTGCCCGGCCCCCAGCCAATGCCAAAGCCGATCCACAACCACACGCCCAAGCCCAGCGCCGGCACCGCAATCAGGGTCATGAAGCGCAGCAGCTTGCGCGACATCAGCAGCAGGCGTGCACGCTCGGCGTCCGATCCGGCGGGCACCATGGCCAGGTTCACAAAAATCCGGGGCAAATAGAACAGGCCGGCAAACCAGCTGGCAATGAAAACGATGTGAAAGGATTTGACGAGAAGGTATGCCATCGGTTGAGTTTAGCGCCGCCGGGCCGCCCCAAGGCGCGAGCGTCCCTTTGGGAGCGTGGGGGCAAAAATTCAGGCCAAAAAAAACCCCAGCACGTGGGCTGGGGTGGTAAGCCTATTTGCTGTCACACATCAAGGCCCCGCTCAGGGAGGAAAAGCGGGAGGTAGCAA
>JAVBYK010000475.1 GCA_030824095.1 bacterium | reverse complement strand
GTCCTCACGTTGCAGGGGGCGTATCGGATACGCCGTGTGCAAGTGGGGACGCCTTTGTCCGGTTTAACCGGCATCACCCGCCGTTGGGTGTTGCTGGTTGCTGACCTTCGTTGGTCTCGGATGGGTATACGCAATGAGCGTGCCAAGTGTGAATGGGCTTGTCAGTCGCCACTATGCTCTGATATTGATAGCGACATGACTATATTCCATGAGGGCTAGTGGCCTGTTTTGTCATGATGCACTGAATGGGGACCGGCTGGCACCAATCTTGTGCAGCGCACCAAATGCAAGGCTGTGCTCAAGAATTTCTGTGCATTGGCCGAAGAAACACACATCATGCAAACCCATACCGAAACACCCAAGGCGCGTACCAACCGCAAGGTTCCGGTGGAGCAGTGGCCGGAGTCTTTGGACATCCTGCGCCACCTGGCCCAGCAGAGCAAACCGGTTCCCATCCGCGATGTGGCGCACGATGTGGGTGCCCCCGAAATCTCTACCCGCAACCGGCTGGCCCGTCTTGAAATTCTGGGTGCAGTCATCTCGTCCCGCGCCAGCGCTCCGCTGGGGCCGGGCAAGCACGTTGTGTGCGCCCATTACGTGATCACGCAGTATGGCAAGGATTGCATCGCCAACCAGGGCAAGAGCGCCGTCACCACGCCGCGGCTGTGTGTCAACAGCGTGTTTGGCCTGGCCATGGCGATGAACCTGCATAGCTGATACGAGCACGGTTGTCGCGATACCCCCGGCTACAATTCAATTTTTTCCCCGGGGACATTGATATGCAACAGCAAAAATTCGGCCGTCAGCAAGGTTTTACCCTCATCGAACTGGTGATGGTCATCGTGATCCTCGGGATTCTGGCGGCGATTGCGCTGCCCAAGTACATGGATTTGCAGAAAGATGCGCGGATTGCCAACGTCAATGCGGCAAAGGGTGCCCTAGCGTCGACCAGTGCCATGGCGCATGCCAAGTATTTGGTGACGTCGCCCGCGCCGACAACCGTGACGGCTGAAGGTGCGACTATCACCTTCTCCACGGCCTTTGCTTCCGGTTACCCGAAGGCAGATGCCGGTCTTGCCGCAGCTGCCGGCTTTACTGCGACTGACTACACCGTCATCCTTGCGGGCTCTGGTGCTACTGCGAACTCTCCCGCAACTTCAGCAACCGAAATCGCCGTTATTCCAGTCAGCGCCGCTGGCAGTCCTACAGGATTGAGTTGCTTTGTGAAGTATGCCGAACCAGTAAGCGCGACTACGGCACCAGTCATTAGCACTGTCACGACGAGTTGCTAATTTTGTTTTCAAATATGGTTGCGCCCTGATTTGGGCGGGCCTGTTGCTGAGCGATAGGTATGGCGGGGATCTCAATCCCCGCTTTTTTTATGTGCTTCAGCCCATCAAATCCGCTACATCCAGCATCCGCTGCGCCACCTCGACGACCTTGAGGCCTTTGTCCATCGCGGTCTTGCGCAGCTTTTCATAGGCCACCTGCTCGCTCAGGCCCTGGCGCTGCATCAACAGGCCTTTGGCGCGGTCGATGGTGCGGCGGTTCTTCAGCTCCGCGCTCAGGTCCTGTAATTCGGTCTTGGCGTCGGCCAGCTCGGCGCGCAGTGCCTGCTCCTGCTCGAAGCGTGCCATGGCCACGTCCAGAATCGGGCGAATCCGCTCCGGCGACAGCCCGGCCACGACGTAGGCCGAAACCCCGGCTGCCACGGCGGCGCGGGCGTTGGTGGGGTCGTTGTCGTTGGTGAACATCACGATGGGGCGGCGCGCGTCCCGCGTGGCCATGACCACGTGTTCCAGCGTGTCGCGCGCCTCGCTTTCAGCATCCAGAATGATCAGATCCGCCTGCAACTGCGCCAGCCGTTCTTGCAGGAAAACGTCCGCCGGCAGCGTGGCCACCAGGTTGAAACCGCTTTCCAGCAATCCGATGCGCAGGCTGCGGGAACGTTCTGCCTGTTCAAGGGCGTGTGTGTCACTCTGGTCCGCAATGTCCAGATCGGGGGCAACAACAACAATGCGCAGGGCTTCCAACATGGTTTGGGTCATGCAAAAAACGCGCCATCAGGCCCGGCGCCAGTAGTGGTAGCGCCATGCGGTGGCAAATCCGGCGCGCGCGTACAGCGCCAGCGCGCTAGCGTTGCCTTCCTCCACCTGCAAGAACACGCGCTCCAGCCCGCGCTGGGTTGCGGTGTCCGCCAGCCCGCCCAGGATGCGCGCCGCCAGCCCTTGACCACGCCGTGCCGTCACCGTGCGCATGCCGTGGATGCTGGCCCAGCCCTGGCTCAGTGCGGCGGTGCCAGCGGCAACCGATTGGCCGTCTTCTTCGACATGGGCGTAGACCACATGGGCGCTTCGGCTGAGCGCCTGCACCCGGTGCGCGCCGTCCACCGGGTCAAATCCCTCTGCCACGTAGACCGCCGACCAGGCGGGGGAGGGCTGGTCCGTCACGCGGGCAGGTTCGCCTTGACAGATGGCGCGCATGGCCGCCACCGTGCCAACCTGGACCAGGGTGGGCTGCTGGGCCTGATAGCCCAGACGGGTCAACTCCGTTTGCACGTCGCGCAGGCCGGGACCATCGGCCAGGCGGAAGGCGGCCTGCAGACCACGTTCGGTGTACAGGGCTTCGATGGCGCTAATCTGTGCGGGGTCGATGTGGTGGTGGCGCAGTGGCACGGCGCTCTTGGCGCGACCAATGGTAGAGGTGTCAAACGGCAGCAGCCAGCCGTCCATGGGCTGCACGGCCGGGGGTGCCACGGCATCCAGGGTGGCCCGCTCCAGGCTGGCGATGGCGTCGTCGTCGAGTGGAAGGGTTTGCATGGGGGCTTACTCTACACTCGTGGTCTCATAGGGGAAAACATGCTGGTTTTGGGTATTGAGTCGTCCTGCGATGAAACGGGTGTGGCCATGGTGGAGTCGCACGGGCAGGGCGTGCCCACGCTATTGGCGCACGCGCTGTACAGCCAGATCGACATGCACCAGGCCTTTGGCGGTGTCGTGCCGGAACTGGCCAGCCGTGACCATATCCGCCGTGTGTTGCCCCTGACCCAGGAAGTGATGAACGCTTGCGGCCGAACGCTGGCCGAGGTGGATGTGGTGGCCTACACGCGCGGCCCGGGCCTGGCTGGTGCGCTGCTGGTTGGGGCGGGTGTGGCCTGCGCGCTGGGTGCGGCGCTGGGCAAGCCGGTGCTGGGGGTGCACCATTTGGAGGGGCATTTGCTGTCACCGTTCCTCAGCGCCGATCCGCCACAGTTTCCATTTGTGGCCCTGCTGGTGTCCGGCGGGCACACGCAGTTGATGCGAGTGGATGGGGTTGGCAAGTATGAATTGCTCGGCGAGTCGATTGACGACGCTGCGGGCGAAGCGTTCGACAAGTCCGCCAAGCTGATGGGCTTGGGCTATCCCGGTGGTCCGGCGCTGTCCAAAATGGCGGAGCAGGGCGATCCGGCTGCCTATAAGCTGCCGCGTCCGTTGCTCAACAGTGGCAA
>JAVBYK010000263.1 GCA_030824095.1 bacterium | reverse complement strand
CCGCGTGTTCAAAGGTGACACGTTCAACGTGCGAAGTTGAAGAAATGCATGTTGGCAGTCGTGCGTGTACATCCCACCTTCTAAAACAAGGCCAAATATGGCTGTTCAGGCCCCCTCTCGCCCGGCGGGGCGAGAGGGCGGGGGGAGTGTGGGGGTTGACCTCATCCCCGTGGATGGTGCTGACGGTGCAGCGCCGCCAACCGCTCCCGCGCCACATGGGTGTAAATGGTGGTCGTCGAGATATCCGCATGCCCCAGCAGCATCTGCACCGCACGCAAATCCGCGCCGTGGTTGAGCAAATGCGTGGCAAACGCATGGCGCAGCGTGTGCGGCGACAGTGGCACGCGAATGCCGGCGGCCAAAGCATGCTTTTTCACAATCATCCAGAAGCTCACCCGTGACATGGCCGAGCCCGGGTTGGTGCCGCGGGCGGTCACGAACAGGTCATCGGTCTGCTTGCCGGCCAGCAGCTCGGCGCGCGGCGCACCCAGGTACTGGCGCAGCCACTGGGCGGCCACCTCACCATAGGGCACCAGGCGCTCCTTGCTGCCCTTGCCCAGCACGCGCAGCACGTTGTCATTGAGGCTGATGTTCAGCGTCTTGAGCGTGACCAGTTCGGAGACCCGCAGGCCGCTGGCATACATGAGCTCCAGCATGGTGCGGTCGCGCACACCCAGGGCGTGTGATGTGTCGGGTGCGGCCAGCAGGGCCTCCACCTGGGCTTCGCTCAGGGTCTTGGGCACGCGCAACGGCTGCTTGGCCGACTGCAGGCTCAGTGTCGGGTCCACCTGCAGCAGGCCTTCGCGCAAGGCCCAGCGGAAATAGCGCTTGAACACCGTCAGGCGCCGGTTGGCCGTGGTGGCCTTGGTATGGGCGTGGCGTTCGGAGTAGTAGGTTTGCAGGTCCAGTTCGGTGGTCTGGTCCAGGTGCCGCTCCTGCGCGGCCAGCCAGGTGGCAAACAGGGTCAGGTCGCGGCGGTAGGCGGCCAGCGTATTGCGCGCCAGCCCTTCTTCCAGCCAGAGGGCGTCAATGAAGGTATCAATGCCCGCCAGGCTGGAAGCACTCGCAGCCGTCATTCCAGACGCAGCTTGGCGGAATCCACCACCTTCTTGTAGACCTCGTACTCGGCCTTGATCTGCGCGGCAAACTGCTCGGGCGTGTTGCCAATCACCAGGGAACCGGTGTCTTCAATGCGCTTCTTCACGGCCGGGTCTTCCAGCACCTTGCGCACCGCGGCGTTGACCTTGTCCACGACTTCCTTGGGCAGGCCCTTGGGGCCATAAATGCCATAGAAGGCCATGCGGTTGGCCGGCTCCAGGCCCACTTCCTTCAATGTCGGCACATTCGGAAATTGGCTCAGCCGCTGCGGCGCCGCCACCACGATGGGGATCAGCTTGCCGGAGGTGAAAAAGGGCATGGCCGAAGGCATGTTGTCAAAAATCATCGGTACCTGGCCGGCCACCGTGTCGTTGAGCGCAGGACCCGCCCCGCGGTATGGAATATGGGTGATGAAGGTGCCGGTCAGGTTCTTGAACAACTCCATCTGCAGGTGCCCGATGCCACCGGTGCCAGAGGTGGCATAGGAATATTTGCCCGGATGGCCCTTGATTTCGGCCAGATAGGCCTTGTAGTCCTTGGCCGGGAAACTGGGGTGCACGGCAATCACATTGGGCGTGGCCGCCAGGTTGATGATGGGCGTGAAGTCGGTCAGCGGGTTGTAGGGGTTCTTGGGGTTGATGGCCGGGTTGGCCGCCACGGTGGACACCGTGGCCATGCCCAGCGAGTAGCCATCGGGCGCGGCCTTGGCCGTCTCGTTGGCCCCCACCACGCCGCCGCCGCCGGCCTTGTTCTCCACCACCACGCTCTGTCCCAGCGCCTTGCCCAGCGGGTCGGCAATGGTGCGGGCAATGATGTCCGTCGTGCCACCCGGCGCAAACGGCACCTGCAGCTTGATGACACGGTTGGGATAGCCCTGCGCCAGCGCGGCGCCGGCGGCGAGGGAAAGACTGAAAGCAAGAATATGACGGTATCGCATGCTGGCTGTTCTCCTGGGGTTGTGGTGTTGTTGTCGGTCAAATAGTAACCGCAGTGCGCCCGGCGTTGCAAAGGTGTTCGCTGGTATTCTTGCCCGGTGAACTTTGCCCAACTGCTCTTCCCCGACTTCTCGCTGATTCTGTGTGGCTATCTGGTGTGCCGCTACACCGCCCTGAACCGCCCGGTGTGGGAGCAGGTGGAGACACTGGTGTATTTCTTCCTGTTCCCGGTGCTGCTGTTCCAGTCCATCGTGAAAAGCCCGCTGGATGTGCAGGCTGCCTCCCGGTTGATGGGAGCCGGCTGGGCACTGGGGCTCTCGGGCATCGCGCTGGCCTATGCCCTGCCCCACGTACCGGTGCTGCGGCGCTGGATCGATGCCCGTGACCACGCCAGCAGCGCGCAAGTGGCGTTCCGTTTCAACTCCTTCATCGGGCTGGCCATTGCCGACCGCCTGGCCGGGCCGCAGGGCCTGCAGCTGATTGCGGTGCTGATCGGCGTGTGCGTGCCGCTGTTCAACGTCGGTGCTGTCTGGCCGATGGTGCGCCACGCACGGCGCAGCTTGGTGCGAGAACTGGCGCGCAACCCGCTGATTATTGCCACCGCATCCGGGCTGGTGGCCAATCTGCTGGGCTTTTCGATCCCGCACTGGCTGGAGCCGTCGGTCACGCGCATCGGCGCAGCGTCACTGGCGTTGGGGCTGATGGCCGCTGGTGCCGGCATGCAGTTCGGTGCACTGGCGCGGGCCAAGTCGCTGGCCGTGTCCGTGCTGGCCATCAAGCATCTGATCCTGCCGCTACTGGCAGTTGTTGTCGCTCGGCTGTTTGGCTTGAGCGCGGTGGAAACCACCGTGCTGCTGGCCTTCTCCGCGCTGCCCACTGCATCGAGCTGCTATGTGCTGGCAGCCCGCATGGGCTATGACGGCGCCTATGTGGCAGGGCTGGTGACGCTGTCCACGCTGTTGGGCATGCTCAGCCTGCCGATGGCGTTGGGGTTGCTGCGTTAGCCACCACCGCATCAGGCAGCATTTGCTGCCAGGACTGTCCGCGCAACAGGATCAGCAACGCCCCGGCCACCGCCGCAATGACTAGCATGGCGTTCTGCGCGGCCGCCACAAAGCCTGGCCCACCCACGCTGGCCGGCAACCAGGCAGCGATCGCATCCAGGTGGTAACGCACGTACATCAGAATCAGCAATGGCGCCATCCAGGCACCCCAACGGGCCCGCCAGCCGCCGGCTTCACCCAACACGGCCCTACCGGCCAGCAAAAACAGCGCAGACGCAACAAACACCAGCGTGAACAAAGTGCCCATGATGGGCTTGGCGGCACCGAAGGATGCACTCCAGACGCTGTAGGGCACCCAGGCCAGGCACAACAGGCCCAGCACGAGTGCCAGCCCCCGCGCGCGCCTGGGAGCCTGCGCATCGGCAAAGCTGGCACCGGCTCCATCGCTGCG
>JAVBYK010000210.1 GCA_030824095.1 bacterium | reverse complement strand
GGCACCGCCAGTCCCACCGGCAGGCCCGAGGCGCCTGCGGCAGGGATTTTTTCCTGGTCCAGCACGCTGACCTGCCAGCCGCGAACGGCCAGTGCCTGTGCCACGCTGGCGCCCGCCAGTCCGGCACCGATGACGGCGCAGCGTGCCGGCATGGGTGCGATGTGGGCGGTGGGTGTACGACTGTTGGACAATTCCCAGCGCGGATTGAAGGTGCCGGTGAGCGTTGCCGGATCGACGGCCGGGCCGTCCAGCACAAAGCCTGCCGCCTGCAGCAAGGTCGCGGTGTGGGTTGTGTTGGCGGAGTCTGGCGTGTGTGCTGTCAGCGCCACACACAATCGCGTTCCACGTTTACAGCGCCTGGTCAGCAATTGTGCGGCCCATTTGTCGGCGGGCGCCGTGGCAAACACGGTGTCGGCGTGGAAGACCTGTTCGCCCAACATGGCCTGCGTTTCACCCAGGCACAGCGTCAGCGACACCCTGCCATCGTTCAACAGGATGCGGTGAAAGCCGGGGCCAAGACCCGCACAAACATTCGCCAGCGCGGGCTGGTTGCACAAACGGGAGGCGTCGGGGACGACGCCCACGTAGTGCAGCATGTGCGGGCGCTGGGCATCCTGTTGCCAGGTGCGCCAGATAGTTAAGAAACGGTCACCTTCCCCAAAGTCTGCATCCAGCACCGTCCACGCGAGACGACCCGCCCAGGCACTTGGCAGGCCATAGAGCACAGGATCAGGCGGATGGGGGAACGTAGCCCTGGGCGGCGTCGGCGCCGGAGCCAAAGAAATGGTTTTCCATCTGGCGCGCCAGGTACTGGCGGGCGCGGGCATCGGCCAGGTTCAGGCGGTTTTCGTTGACCAGCATGGTCTGGTGCTTGAGCCAGTCGGCCCATGCCTGCTTGCTGACACTTTCCCAGATGCGTTTGCCCAATTCGCCGGGGTAGGGTGGAAAGTCCAGCCCTTCAGCTTCTTTACCCAGCTTGATACAGTTGACGGTGCGTGCCATGGAAAAACCTCGAATGAATGAATAGGGCTCATCGCGAGCCAATAGTCTGAATCTTATTCGGTTTGCCGCGCCCGGGTCGCAATCCCACAGGCCCGAACGGGGAACTACGCGTTTTGGCGCCGCACCATCAAGCCAGCTTCTTGACCAGCACCTGGCTCTTGCGGTCCCAGTTGTACTTGCGCTTGCGGGCCTCGGGCAGCCATTCGGGCTCAACCTGCACAAAGCCACGTTTGATGAACCAGTGCATGGTGCGGGTGGTCAGCACGAAGATGCTGTCCAGGCCGGCAGCCTTGGCGCGTTGCTCGATGCGTTTGAGCACCCGCTCGCCATCGCCCTGACCCTGCACGTCGGGTGACACGGTCAGTGCCGCCATCTCGGCGGTGCGCGCTTCCGGGTAGGGGTAGAGCGCCGCGCACGCGAAGATCACGCCGTCGTGCTCGATGATGGTGTAGTTGCCCACGTCGCGCTCAATCTCGGTGCGGCTGCGCTTGACCAGGGTGCCATCCTTCTCGAACGGTTCGATTAGTTGCAAGATGCCACCCACGTCGTCCACCGAGGCTTCGCGCAGGCTTTCCAGCTTTTCATCCACCACCATGGTGCCGATGCCGTCGTGCACGTAGACCTCCAACAGGATGGAGCCATCCACCGAAAACGGAATGATGTGGCTGCGTTCCACGCCGTTTTTGCAGGCTTTGACGCAGTGCTGCAGATAAAACGCCGTGTCGGTTGGCAGATTCGCCGCGGGCAACTGGGCCAGCAACTGTTCGGCCGCTGCCAGCGGCAGTTCGGTGTCAATGGGGTTGTCTTCCGAGGCCGGCTCCAGCGGGCGCATGCGGATGCCAGGCACCTCGGTCACAAAAATCAGCTTGTCGGCCTGCAGCGCGGTGGCGACTGACGTGGCGACCTCTTCCATGGCCAGGTTGAAGGCTTCACCGGTCGGCGAGAAGCCAAATGGAGAGAGCAGCACCATGGCGCCCATGTCCAGGGTCTTGGTGATGCCGGCAATGTCGACCTTGCGCACCAGCCCGCTGTGCTGGAAATCCACACCGTCCACGATGCCCACCGGGCGCGCGGTGATGAAGTTGCCCGATATCACACGCACCGTGGAGTCTGCCATCGGCGTGTTGGGCAGGCCCTGGCTGAAGGCTGCTTCAATCTCGTAGCGCAACTGGCCTGCGGCCTCCTGGGCGCAGTCCAGTGCCACCTCGTCAGTGATACGCATGCCGTGCGAATATTTGGCGGCATGGCCCTTGGCACGGAGCTGCTCATTGACCTGGGGCCGAAAGCCATGCACCAGCACGATCTTGACCCCCATGCTCTGGATCATGGCCAGGTCCTGCGCCAGGAATTGCAGCTTGCCCGCCGCAATGGCCTCTCCCGCAATGCCCACCACAAAGGTCTGGTTGCGGAACTTGTGGATATACGGTGCGACCGAGCGGAACCAGGGCACGAAGGTGAAATTGAAAACGTTGGTCATGGCACGCGGGGCAGGGAAGGCAATTGATAGCGGGGCGGGGATAATCCGCAATTCTCTACGAAGTTAGTACCTTGACCTCCAGCTCCCTGCAAATCGACTTTCCGGAATCGCTCCCCGTATCGGGCAAACGCGACGAAATCATGGCCGCTCTTGCCGCGCACCAGGTCATCATCGTCTGCGGTGAGACTGGTTCCGGCAAGACCACCCAGCTCCCCAAGATTGCATTGGCCATGGGGCGGGGCAAGCTCAACTACCCGGCGGGCCAGCGCGCCAGGCTGATCGGCCACACGCAGCCGCGCCGCATTGCCGCCAGCAGCGTGGCCAAGCGGATTGCCGAAGAACTGAAGACGCCGCTGGGGGAGGTGGTGGGTTTCAAGGTGCGCTTCCAGGACCGCCTCTCAAAAGATGCGTCCGTCAAGCTGATGACCGACGGAATTTTGCTGGCCGAGACGCAGACCGATCCGCTGCTCAACGCCTACGACACCATCATCATCGATGAGGCCCACGAACGCAGCCTGAACATCGACTTCCTGCTGGGTTATTTGCGCCAAATCCTGCCGCGCCGCCCGGACCTGAAGATCGTCGTCACGTCGGCCACCATCGACGCCCAGCGTTTTGCCGACCATTTCAAGTCCAGCAAAGGGCCGGCACCGGTCATCATGGTGTCGGGCCGTATGTTCCCGGTGGAGCAGCGTTACCGGCCGTTTGAAGAGTCGCGTGAATACGACCTGAACCACGCGATTGCCGATGGTGTGGATGAGCTGTGGCGCGACCCGCACAACCAGGGCGACATCCTCGTCTTCCTGCCCGGCGAGCGCGAGATCCGCGAGGCGGCCGACCATCTGCGCAAGCACCTGAGCCATCAGCCTGTCATGCGCAGCGCCGAGGTGTTGCCGCTGTTCGCCCGCCTGAGCCCGGCCGAGCAGGACCGCATCTTTGACGGACACACCGGGCGACGCGTGGTGCTGGCCACCAACGTGGCCGAAACTTCACTCACTGTTCCGGGCATCCGCTA
>JAVBYK010000295.1 GCA_030824095.1 bacterium | reverse complement strand
CGTTGAGTGCCTGCGGCAAGTTGGGTGTCTGGCCTTGTCAGTTCACGAGGCGCACAAAGAAGCAACACCGAATGCCCTGCGATCACTGGCCCGGCGGCGGGGCGCGCGCTGGTGCAGCAGGGTTGCCAGCGTACTGGCGACTCGCGATCCGGACTGGGCCGTGGCGTTGACCAACAGGGGGATCAGCCCGATCAAGGCGTCAGAGCGCATTTGCAACAACTGCTCGGCCAGGGTGGCGACATCACCGGACCGGACAGACACCAGGTCGGACTGGCGTATCACGGGGTGGCTCCAGCCTGCGCGGAACCGCAGGCGTGCAAAGAGGCCATTCGCCACCGTGATCAGGGGCAGCATGCCCACGGATTGCAGAAGTTGCTCCAGCAAACGCGCCTTTGTTGTCACGGGCGCGGTTTCAAACGTCTTGCCCACCAGTCGGGCAAGGATGCGGTTTTGTGTTTCCAGCGCGGACGCAGAATAAGCCTCCTGAACCAGTTGTTCAATCGGAATTGGCAACTGCTCCGTTGACACCGACTCCAGTGCATGGATGGGCGCGCGTGCGTTCATGGGGACCTCCTGATGGAATGGCGGTTGCGCTTACCTTCTGCGCCCGACTTCGTTGCCAATCACACCGCCGACAACGCCGCCACCAACGGCACCGATCGGGCTGCCCCCGGTCAGTATGGAGCCCGCTGCCGCGCCAACGGCAGCGCCGGTGATGGTGTTGCGGTCACGCGTGGACATGCCGGCGCAGCCGCCGAGCGTGAACAGAGCGGCGGCTGTCAGTGTCCAAAGGGTCGCTTTCATAGGGAGCTTCATGGGTACGATTCCAGTTCTTCAATGAGTTGACGCCCCGAAGGTCTCACGAAAACCGGCCGATCTGGTTGGGCTCTGGGGTGGATGTGTATCCATACGTTGCGACACGGCGCCTCAGATACACCGCGCAACACTTGGCACGTCCCGGTTACGTGCGCAGCGGCCCCAAAGCGGCACACCGAGGCGCATCAGGCAAACAGCCGTTCCTGCAAAAAGGCGATGAAAGTGGCCGTCTTGAACGCCAGCCAGGGCCGTGCCGGGTACACCGCATAGACGGGCTGGCCAGCGCGTAACTGGTAGTCGGGCAGCAGTTGCACCAGCGTGCCATCGGCCAGTTCGTGGCCCACCAGCAGGCGGTCGATGACCAGCACCCCCCCACCGGCGCAGGCCGCGGCCACCAGGGCCATGCCGTCGTTGATTTGCAGCTTGGCCGGCACGCGCAACGGTGTGGTGATGCCATCCCGGCTGAAGCTCCACTCGTCAAACACCCGCGCACCGCTGGCGTAGACCAGGCAGTCGTGGTGGCGCAGTTCGTCCGGTGTTTGTGGCGTGCCGGCGCGCGCCAGGTAGGTGGGCGCGGCCACCAGCACGCGCGGGTTCTCGCTGAGCTTGCGCGCCACCAGCGTGGAGTCTTCCAGGTGCGCCACGCGGATGGCCACGTCAATGTGTTCGGCAATCAGGTCCACCATACGGTCGTCCACCGACAGGGACACCTCCACCTTGGGGTAGCGTTGCGCGAACTCCACCAGCAGCGGCACCAGGTAGCGCTGCCCCAGCGGGCGCGGACAGGTCACGCGCAGGCGGCCCTGCACCTCGCTCTGGTGCTGCTCGGTGAGCTGTTCGATATTGGCCACCGCGCGGTCAATATCCAGAGCCTGCGCAAACACCAGCTCGCCAATCTCGGTCAGCGTCAGGCGCCGGGTGGAGCGCTGGATCAGGCGCGCGCCCAGATCGTCTTCCAGTTTGGCCAACTGGCGCGACATGACGGACTTGCCCATGCCCAATGTGGCGGCAGCCTTGCTGATGCTGCCGGCACGCACGATGGCGGAAAACAGGGCCAGGCGTTGGGGATTCATGGGTGCTTTCGCTGATTGTTGCTTTTGAAACAACAATATTATGTCGAATTGGTGGCTATTCAGGCAATAAGTGCGTCTCTACACTTCGCTCCATTCCTTGTCCTAACCCGGAGAACCCCATGAGCAACGCCACCATCAACCACCAGTTCAAACTCGCCGCCCGCCCCAAGGGCACCGTCAAGGATAGCGACTGGAGCCGCACCGAAGAGCCAGTGCGCGCGCCCCACGATGGCGAAGTCGTCATCCAGATCCTGTACCTGTCGCTGGACCCCGCCATGCGCGGCTGGATGAACGACACCAAGTCCTACATCCCGCCGGTCGGCATTGGCGAAGTCATGCGCGCCCTGGCCGTGGGCCGTGTCACCGCATCCAGGAATCCCAAGTTCGCCATAGGCGACCACGTGACCGGTCTGCTGGGCGTGCAGGAGTATGCCTATTCCAATGGACAAGGATTGACCAAGGTGGACCCCAAGCTGGCCCCGCTACCGGTGTACCTGAGCACCCTGGGCATGCCCGGCATGACCGGCTACTTCGGTCTGCTGGAAGTGGGCCAGCCCAAGGCCGGCGACACCGTGGTGGTGTCTGGCGCGGCCGGGGCGGTGGGCTCCGTGGTCGGCCAGGTGGCCAAGATCAAGGGCGCCCGCGTGGTCGGCATTGCAGGCGGCGCCGACAAGTGCCGCTACCTGGTCGAAGAGCTGGGCTTTGACGCCGCCATCGACTACAAGACCGAGAACGTGGCCGAGGCCCTCAAGACCCACTGCCCGGATGGCGTCAACGTGTTCTTCGACAACGTGGGTGGTGACATTCTGGACGCCGTGTTGACACGCCTGGCCCGTGGTGCACGCATCGTGATTTGCGGCGCCATCTCGCAGTACAACAACACAACCCCGGTCAAGGGTCCGGCCAACTACCTGTCCCTGCTGGTGAACCGCGCCACCATGACCGGCATCGTGGTGTCCGACTACTACGACCGCGCCGGTGAAGCGGCCATGGTTATGGCCGGCTGGATCCAGTCCGGCAAGCTCAAGACCCGCGAAGACGTGGTGGAGGGCCTGGAAGCCTTCCCGCGTGCCTTTGACATGCTGTTCAGCGGTGCCAACAACGGCAAGCTGGTGCTCAAGGTCGCCTGATCCTGGCGATGCCGTCGCGGCTACCTGGATGGCACGCGCAAGTCGTCCAGGTAGTCGCGGTGGATGTTGACGGTGCACTCCACACCCAGTGAACCGTAGTGGCGCTTGAGCCACTGCGCCGCGCAGCCCTTACCCAGGTCGCGCAGGGTGTGGATCAGCTTGGCGTCCGTCGCGGACTTGGTGGAGGCGTGAAAGCCTTCGAGGATCTCACCGCCGTCGATGCGGTGCATCAGCACATCCTTGTAGCGCGCCGGGTCCAGCTTGCCCTCGGCCAGCAGGCGCTTCACAAAATCGATGGCGCGCATCTCGGCTATCAACGCGGCGTTGAATGTGATTTCGTTGACCCGGTCCATGATGTCACCCGCCGTGGTCGGCAGCTTGTCGCGCTGGATGGGGTTGATCTGCACCAGCACAATGTCGCGGCTGGCGCATTCATAGATCAGCGGGTGGATGGCCGGGTTGCCGGAGAAGCCACCGTCCCAGTAATGAA
>JAVBYK010000143.1 GCA_030824095.1 bacterium | reverse complement strand
ACCACGCAGGAGCGGGTGTTCCTGAGCGGCGCGGAGAGCGTCAAGTACACGATTGCCGCAGTGGACGACAGCGGCAAGCCCCTGCCGCTGATCATCCGCAATGCGTCGGCCCAGTCCATTCCCGATTCGCGCACACCGATCAAGGTGGTGCAGACCGCAGTGGCGTTCTCGGACGATGGCGCAGCCGCCGACGACAGGGCGGGTGATGGCGTCTACTCCGCGCGGCTGACCCCCTCCACCCAGGGTTTTGCCGCCTACGCCGGCACCATCAGGCTGCTGGCCGAGGTGGTCAGCGATGCGCAGCAGGGCGTCGCCCATTTTGATGTGGTCTACACCCCCGATGTGCCCGCTACCTGGGCCGGCGTGCGCGAGGCGCTGGAGGCCGGCTCGCTGAACTTCTACCTCAAGGCCAACGTGCGCCAGGCCGGGCGCTATGTGGTCAGCGCCCGCGTCGATGACGCCAATGGAGTGCCGTTTGCGCTGCTGCAGTTCAATGACGAGGTGGCCGCGGGCAGCCGGGAATTCCGGCTGCAGGTGTTTGGTGCGCTGGTGCTGGACAAGAACCCGGCCTTTCCGCTGCGCTTGCGCGATGTGGATGGCTTCCTGCTGATTCCCGACAAGTTCCCGGACCGCTTCACCATGGCACGCCAGGCCGGCGTCGTCCACACCAGCGCCCGCTATGCGCGCGACCGTTTCTCGTCGGCCGAGTGGACTAGCGAGGAGCGCACGCGTTACCTCACGGAATACGGCAAGGATGCCGAAACCGCACGGCGCCAGGTTGAGGATTTATCGGGCAAGTAAGCATCAGCCAATGGCGGCTTGAGCGGCTGCAAGACGGGCAATCGGCACGCGATAGGGTGAGCAGCTCACATAGTCCAGACCGGCACGGTGGAAGAACGCCACCGATGCCGGATCGCCGCCATGTTCGCCGCACACACCGACCTCGATATCCGGGCGCACGCTGCGGCCTTTCTCCACCGCCATCTGCACCAGTACTCCCACGCCTTTCTGGTCGATGGAGCGAAACGGGTCGTGCTCATAGATGCCGCGCTTGAGGTATTCCGGCAGGAACTTGCCGGCATCGTCGCGCGAGAAGCCCAGCGTCATCTGGGTCAGGTCGTTGGTGCCAAACGAGAAGAATTCGGCCTGCTTGCCAATGCTGTCGGCAATGAGTGCGGCGCGCGGGGTCTCGATCATGGTGCCCAGCAGGTATTCCAGTGTCTCGCCGCGCTCAGCAAATACGGTTGCCGCTGTGTTGCGAATCACCTGGGCCTGCGCATTGAACTCACGCACGGTGCCTACCAACGGCACCATGATCTCGGCCTTGACGTGAATGCCGAGCGCACGCACGTTGAGTGCCGCCTCGAACACCGCGCGCGCCTGCATCTCGGTGATTTCCGGGTAACTGATGCCCAGGCGGCACCCCCGGTGCCCCATCATGGGGTTGAACTCGTGCAACTCTTCCACCCGCATCTTGATCTTGCCCAACGAGACACGCATCTCGGTGGCCATGACACGCTGGTTGGCATCGTCGTGCGGCAGGAATTCGTGCAGGGGTGGGTCCAGTAGGCGGATGGTGACGGGCAGGTCGTGCATTTCGCGGAACAGGCCCTCAAAGTCACCGCGTTGCATGGGCAGCAGCTTGGCCAGGGCCTTGCGGCGTCCGGCCTCGTCGTCGGCCAGAATCATTTCGCGCACCGCCAGAATGCGCTCGCCTTCAAAGAACATGTGTTCGGTGCGGCACAGGCCGATGCCGGTGGCGCCAAAGCTGTGGGCCACCCGGGCGTCGGCCGGGCTGTCGGCGTTGGCGCGAATATCCAGGCGCTTGTATTGGTCGGTCAAGCCCATCAGCGCGCCAAAGTCGCCACTGAGTTCGGCGTCCTTGGTGGCGATTTTTCCGACATAGACCTCGCCGGTTGAGCCGTTCAGCGAAAGCCAGTCGCCCTCACAGTACACCGTGTCGCCCACCGTCATGGTGCGCGCCTTCAGGTCCACATGCACGGCGCCGGCGCCCGAGACGCAGCACTTGCCCATGCCACGCGCCACCACGGCAGCGTGCGAGGTCATGCCGCCGCGCGCCGTCAAAATGCCCTTGGCTACGCTCATGCCGCGCAAGTCTTCTGGCGAGGTTTCCTGGCGCACCAGAATGACGTCCTTGCCAGCTTTGTGCCAGGCATCTGCCTCGTCGGCAAAGAAGACGATCTGCCCGGTGGCAGCGCCCGGTGATGCCGGCAGGCCGCGCGCGATGGGCGTGGCCGCCTTGAGCGCCTTGGGGTCAAAAATGGGGTGCAACAGCTCGTTGAGGCGGTCCGGCGCCACGCGCAACAGCGCCGTTTTTTCGTCGATCATGCCCTGCTTCAACATCTCCATGGCAATGTGCACCATGGCGGCGCCGGTTCGCTTGCCATTGCGGGTCTGCAGCATCCACAGCTTGCCCTCCTGGATTGTGAACTCCATGTCCTGCATGTCCTTGAAATGGTTTTCCAGCAGGGTTTCAAATGCCAGGAGCTGCTGGTAGAGCTGCGGCATGAGTTCTTCCAGCGACGGATACTGGCTGGCGCGCACGTCCTCGCTGACCAGGGCCAGTTCAGCCCAGCGGCGTGAGCCCACCAGCGACACCTGTTGGGGCGTGCGGATGCCCGCCACCACGTCTTCACCCTGGGCGTTGACCAGGAATTCGCCATTGAACAGGTCCTCACCCGTGCCGGCGTCGCGCGAGAACGCCACACCCGTGGCGCTGCTGTTGCCCAGGTTGCCAAACACCATGGCCTGCACGTTCACTGCCGTGCCCCACGAGGCGGGGATGTCGTTGAGTTCGCGGTAGACGCACGCGCGTTCGTTGTTCCAGCTCTCGAACACCGCCCACACTGCGCCCCACAGCTGTTCCCACGGGTCGGTGGGGAAGTCGCGGCCCAGGCGCGCGCGGATCAGGGCCTTGAATCGCTGCACCAGTTCCTGCAGGTCCTGGGCTTCCAGTTCGGTGTCCAGCTTGACACCTCTCTGCTTCTTGAGCATGTCAATGATGACTTCGAAGGGGTCGTGCTCTTCCTTGGATACGGGCTTGAGGCCCATGACCACGTCGCCATACATCTGGATGAAGCGGCGGTAGGAGTCCCAGGCAAAACGCTCGTTGTTCGCCTTGCGCGCCAGGCCGATGACCGCTTCGTCGTTGAGTCCCAGGTTCAGGATGGTGTCCATCATTCCGGGCATCGAGGCGCGCGCTCCCGAGCGCACCGAAAGCAGCATGGGGTCATTGGCATCGCCGAACTTCTTGCCCATTTCGGCCTCAACGAATGCCACACCGGCCAGTACTTCCGACTGGATCAGCTGGAAAACCGCCTCGCGCCCTTGCCCGGTAAAGGCCGTACAGGCTTCGGTACTGATGGTGAATCCGGACGGCACGGTGATGCCCAGCCGGCACATCTCGGCCAGATTGGCCCCTTTGCCGCCAAGCAGGTTTTTCATGCCGGCGGCACCCTCTGTGCGACCACTGCCGAAGACGTAGACGAATTTGGT
>JAVBYK010000395.1 GCA_030824095.1 bacterium | reverse complement strand
ATGGTGTCGCGCAGAAAGCCGCCCAGGCCCTCGCCCAGCTTGTCGGTCTGGGTGTTGATCAGCGTCATCGTGTACTGGTAGTCCGCGCCGTTGGAGGTGTGGGTGTCCACCATCACGTCGGGGTCCCAGGCGGTGAAGAAGCGGTTGAAGGCCTGCGCAGCCAAGCTGTCGCACTTGATGAAGTCGCGGTTCAGGTCCAGGTTGCGGCCGTTGGCGCGAAAGCCGAATTGCTCCGGTCCCAGCTGGTTGACGCGCGACGTGGCCTGGCGGTTCAGGCACCCGTCCACGTTGTAGACCGGGACGAACAAAAACACGGTGCTGCCCAACGCTGCCAGGCGCTCCGGCTGCAAGCAGAAGTCCCGCACCAGCGCCATGCAGGCGTCGATGCCTTCGGGCTCTCCGGGGTGGATGCCGTTGTTGTTGAAGAACACAGGCCGGGCGGCGGCGTGGATGGCGTCGCGATCGAACACCCCATCCGCACTGACGACGCCCGCATGCAACGGCAAACCGGTGTCGGTGGTGCCAATGGTGAAGAAGCGCAGCACGGCGGGGAAGTCGCGCGCCAGCGCCTCAAAGAAGGCAATGCAGGCGGCCCAGTCGGTGGTCTGGTTCTGGTTGCCGCGTTCAAACGGCGTGGGGTAGGCGTCGTGGGTAGGAGCGGTCAAGGTCTGGTGCTTTCAAGTGGCCATCAGAAAACCGCCGATTGTGGCGCGTTGTTCTGCAGCTTCTTGCTCAGCACGGCAATACCCGGGTCACGGTTGTTGATTGCGGCAAGTGCAGCCAGTTGTTTGCGCGCCGCCTCCAACTGGCCGCTGCGCCAGTAGGCCAGGCCCAGGTGGTAATGGATTTCCTCAAAGCCGGTAGTCAGCGCGGCGGCCTTTTCCAGCGCGGCGATGGCGGCAGCGTGACGTCCGTTGCGCACAGCATCCAGGCCCTGCCCTAGCCAGTGGTACGGGTCTTCGTCCCGGCGCTGCGCCAGCAGGTCGGCGTACTGCTGGGCCTCGGCTTCACGGCCCTGGGCCACCAGCAACTGGTGCAGGGAACGCAGCGGTGCGTAGGATGGCCCGTCCAGCGTGATAGCGTGGCGCAGCAAGCGCTCGGCGTCAGCGGCCAAACCCCGGCGGGCGTACAACTGGGCCAGGTTGGCGTACGGCGGCGCGTAGTCCGGCGCCGTGGCAATGGCAGCGCGGTAATAGGCATAGGCGCGGGCATCGTCTTGTTGCACCCAGTATTCGGCGGCCCGGTTGTTGTAGAAGCGTGCCAGGATGGCATCTTCCGTCAGCCACTGGCCGAAGCGGCGTGCGCCGGCCTGGGGTTCGAAATCGATGATGAAGCTGCCTGCGCCAAAGGACTTCCCGTTGAACGTGACCTCCGCCTCATTGCGCACCACCACATTGACGTGGCCGTTGATGAAGTCCATGCCATCGCGCCGGTCCACGGAGAGCGGCACGCGCACCTCCTGCATATGGGCGGTCATACCCAGGTGGCGCGCCGCCGCATAGGCCAGAATGGTCAACGACAGGCAGTCACCTCTCCGGTTGCGCCAGGTCTCAACGGCACCCGTGGTGTGGCCGCTTTCGTAGATCAGGCGGCTGCCCGTGGGGCCGTACAGGCGGGAGAGCAGCAGATCCAGACGGCGCTCGGTCACCGTGGCGCCAGCATGGTCCAGACGCAGGGCCTGCACAATGTCGGCGTCCAGGGCGAACAGCGAACTGCGGGTTTCAGTGACCAGCGCGGGCTGGTAGTGAAAGGCCGCGTCCTGCCAGACGCCTTCGGGTGGCGCGACGCTGACCCGGCTGCCGGTCGCACAACCGGCCAGTGCGCCCAGGCACAGCACGATGCAACCCAGTTTTCGGCAATAGCCCATGGTGCCACCCCGCAAGTGTTGGTTGGTAGTCTCCCTGCGGCAAAGTATGGCCACGCTGGCGGGAAATTTCCATAGGGTTGCCCCGTATTTCACAAAGCAATCGCTCAGCGAAAATCAAGGCATGAGCAAAGTCATTGTTTTCGCCACCCCCGTCTTTTTGTTGCTGATCGCGCTGGAGCTGCTGTGGAGCCGCACCCGCGCCAGCCGCACCGCCGGGCAAGCGCCCTACCGCCTGAACGACGCCATCAACAGCATCAGCCTGGGCATGCTGAGCCAGCTCACCGGTGCCTTGGGCAAGCTGCTGAGCATTGGCATCTACAGCCTGGTGTTCGGCGCCGTGGCGCTGTTCCCCAACGAGGCGTTCTGGACCACCTGGTACGGCGTGCTGCTGGCCCTGGTGCTCTACGACCTGTGCTACTACTGGCTGCACCGCATGGGCCACGAAATGGCGGTTTTGTGGGCCGCCCATGTGGTGCACCACCAGAGCCAGCACTACAACCTGTCCACCGCGCTGCGCCAGACCTCCAGCGGCCTGCTGCTGGGCTGGATCTTCTATCTGCCGATGGCGGTGCTGGGCGTGCCGCCAATGGTGTTCGGCATCGTGCTGCTGATTGACCTGCTCTACCAGTTCTGGGTGCACACCGAGCAGGTGGGGAAGTTGGGCTGGTTTGACCGCGTGTTCTGCTCGCCCAGCAACCACCGGGTGCACCATGCGGTCAACGACGGCTACATCGACAAAAACTACGGTGGCATTCTGATCCTGTGGGACCGGCTGTTTGGCACCTTCCAGGAAGAGACCGAGCCCTGTGTCTACGGCACGCGTGGTGCGCTCAACAGCTGGGACCCGCTGTGGGCCAATCTGGAGGTGTACGCCTACCTCGCCCGCGAGTCATGGCACGCCACCAGTTGGGGTGACAAGCTGCGGGTGTGGTTCAAACCACCGGGCTGGCAGAGCGCTGCCATGGCGCAAGCCAACCCCAAGCCGGCGTTCACGCTGGCTGCGGTGACCACCTTCAACCCCCCATTGAGTCCAGCGCAGCAGTGGTTCGCCAGTGCGCAGTTTGTGCTGGCACTGGGTGCCGTGCTGGCCTTTCTGTGGCAGGTGGACGCCATGCGCCCAGTAGAGGCCGCGATCTGGTGCGCGGCCATCGCCTCCGGCCTGTGGGCCACGGGGCGCTTCATGCAGGGCGAGCTGGGGATGCTGGAGGTGCTGACCGTGGAATGCGCGGCCCTGTCCACCGTCAGCGCGCTGGGCATGCTGGACGGCTACATGGTCTTCAAGCCGCTGACCATGGTGATTGCTATTATTTTTGTAGCTGTTCGCGCATATTCCACGAGGGCTAAAACCCAATTTAATGCACTATTACTTGGCGCATTGGTGTTTTCGCTGGGCGGCGACGTGTTCCTGATGCTGCCCGGCAACTATTTCATTCCCGGGCTGGCCTCGTTCCTGGTGGCGCATGTGTTCTACATCGCCCTGTTCCGCCAGGGCCAAGCCTGGTTTCCAGACAAGCGCGCGCTGCTGGCGGTGTTTGCGGTGGGCGTAGTCATGTACGGCATCGTCTGGGGCGGCTTGAACGATCCGGTGCTGAAGATCGCCGTGGCGGCCTATGTGACGGTGATCTCGCTGATGGCATCGCAGGCCATCGGTCGCGCCACAGTAC
>JAVBYK010000185.1 GCA_030824095.1 bacterium | reverse complement strand
CGGCGGCCGTCTTTCCAGGTCAGCATCAACGCGAAAATGGCGCCGCCAATCAGCAGCGGGAACCAGCCGCCGTCAAACAGCTTCATCAGGTTGGAGGCCCAGAAGGCAAAGTCCACCACGAAGAAGAAGCCGGTGGCGCCAATGCACAGGGCCAGCGGGTAGTTCCAGCTGTAGCGGATCACATAGAAGGTCAGCACGGTGGTGATCAGCATGTCGGTGCACACCGCAATTCCGTAGGCTGCCGCCAGGTTGCTGGAAGAACGGAACATCACCACGGCCAGCACAATCAGGACGAAGAGGCCCCAGTTCACAAACGGCAAATAGATCTGGCCCGTGTCTTTCACGCTCGTGTGCTGGATTTGCAAACGGGGCAGATAACCCAACTGGATCACCTGTTTGGTCACGGAGAATGCGCCGGTGATCAGCGCTTGGGACGCGATCACCGTGGCCAGGGTGGCCAGGGCCACCAGCGGCATCAGCGCCCAGTCCGGCGCCATGTTGAAGAACGGGTTCTTGACCGCTTCGGGCGTGTCCAAGAGCAGCGCGCCCTGGCCGAAGTAGTTGAGGGTCAGCGCCGGCATGACGATGGCAAACCAGGCCAGGCGGATCGGCTTCTTGCCGAAGTGGCCCATGTCGGCGTACAGCGCCTCGCCACCGGTCACGCACAGCACCACGGCACCCAGGATGATGAAGGTGGTGCCGGGCTGGTTCCACATGAAGGTCAGCGCGTACAGGGGATTGATGGCCAGCAGGATGCCGGGCCGGTCGGCAATGTGCACCACGCCCAGCACCGCAATGGTGGCGAACCAGACCAGGGTGATGGGGCCAAAGAACTTGCCAATGCCGCTGGTGCCGTGCTTTTGCACCATGAACAGGCACAGCAGGATGACCAGCGTGAGGGGAATGATGAAACGGTGCAGCGTCGGCGAGATGACCTCCAGCCCTTCCACCGCCGACAACACGGAAATGGCCGGTGTGATAACACCGTCGCCATAAAAGAGGCAAGTGCCGAAAATGCCAACCAGCAGCAACACCTTGCGCAGCTCCGGCCGGTCCTTGACAGACACCGAGGCCAGCGCCAGCATGGCCACCAGGCCACCTTCACCATGGTTGTCGGCCCGCAGCACCAGGGCCACGTATTTGACGGAAACGATGACGGTCAGGGTCCAGAAGAAGATGGACAGGATGCCGTACACGTTGTCCGCCGTGAAGGGCACATGACCGGAACCAAAGACTTCCTTGACTGCATACAGGACACTGGTTCCGATGTCGCCGTACACCACGCCAATGGCGCCCAGGGTTAGCGCCGGGAGAGACGATTTGGATGCTGACACACATTCGCCCGGCCATGCGTGCGGCCAGGTTCCATTCCATTTGGGACCGCTATTTTGCGCCAGACGACCCGGTAAGCAAGCCCCCCAGAGTGCATTTCACGCGATTTCACGCACGTGTTGCAATGCAGCAACTGGACGCCCACGCAGGGCTTGCCGTGCACCCCGAATCAGGCGTAGTGCTCGGCCTGCGGGTCGGTGGCTTCGAGTTCGTAGCTGGAGGCCAGCATGGCCAGCCGGCCGATCACGCCATACATGTAGAAACGGTTGGGGGCGCTGGCGCCAGGCTTGACGCCGGGCTGGGGTAAGTGCGTACTCTCGGCAAAGGCCAGTGGTACAAAGCTGGAGCCCGGCGCGTTGAGGTTCTCGTCCACTTTGCGCCCGGCGTGCACCCGGTAGAAGCCGCCCACCACATAGCGGTCCATCATATAGACCACGGGCTCGGCGACCGCATCGTTGACGCGCTCGCTGGTCAGCACGCCTTCCTGCAGCATGACGTCGTAGACGCTGGAAACGTCCTTGCCTGCACCCGCGCGACCTGGCACCTGGTGGCGCAGGGCTTCGAGCTCTTTGGCGTCGCGCACCGTCAGGATGCCCATGCGCAAGTCGCTGTTGTCGGCCTTGACCACGACAAAGGGTTTCTCCTTGATGCCGTATTCCTTGTGCTTCTTGCGGATCTTGGCCAGCAGCGCATCGACCCGGGTTGCCAGCTCCTGTACGCCCACGTCGGTCGAAAAATCGACGGCGGCGCACTTGTCGAACAGCGGGTTGATCAGCCAATGGTCCACGCCGATCAGCTTGCCAAAACGCTTGGACACCTCTTCAAAGCACTTGAAGTGCGTGCTCTTGCGCCGCGTGTCCCAGCCCGCGTGCAGGGGCGGCAGCAGGTATTGTTCGTGCAGGTCTTCCAGAATGCCTGGCGCGCCGGCACGCAGGTCGTTGTTCAGCAGAACCGTGCAGGGATCAAAGTCCTTGACGCCGATGCGCCCCTTGTTGCGCACCACCGGCTCCAGCGTGATGCTTTCGCCATCGGGCAGGGCCATGGTGACGCTCTTCTTGATATCCGGGCTGATGGAGCCCAGGCGCACGTTCAGCCCGGCCATGTGGAAGATGCGGCGCAGCTGGGCCAGGTTGCTCAGGTAGAAACTGTTCCGGGTCTGGTTCTCCGGCACGATCAGCAGGTTGCGCGCCTCGGGGCAGATCTTTTCGATGGCGGCCATGGCGGCCTGCACGGCCAGCGGCAGCATGGACGGCGTCAGGATGTTCCAGCCGTCGGGGAACAGGTTGGTGTCCACCGGTGCCAGCTTGAAGCCGGCGTTGCGCACATCCACCGAGCAGTAGAACGGCGGCGTGTGCTCCATCCATTCAAGGCGAAACCAGCGCTCAATGGCCGGCGTGGAATCCAGGATGCGCTGTTCCAGTTCGTTGATGGGGCCGGTCAGGGAGGTAACGAGATGGGGAACCATGCGACCTTCTTGCGTGAAATGAGGGGAAACCCCATTCTAGGGTCAGGTTCGCACCTCACCGTCGCCCAGCACCACGTATTTCAGCGAGGTCAGTCCCTCGATGCCCACCGGCCCGCGGGCGTGGAACTTGTCGGTACTGATGCCGATCTCGGCGCCCAGCCCATACTCAAAGCCGTCGGCAAAGCGGGTGCTGGTGTTGACCATGACGCTGGCCGAGTCCACCTCGCGCAGGAAACGCTGGGCGTGCATGTGGTCGCGGGTCAGGATGGCGTCGGTGTGGTGGCTGGAGTACTGGTTGATGTGGCTAATAGCTTCATCCAACCCGTTGACCACCTTGATGCTGATGACCGGCGCCAGGTACTCCTCGTACCAGTCGCTTTCGGTCGCCAGCGCCAGCCGGGCGGCGGCCAGCGGCGCTGCATTTGCTCCTGTTTTGGTAGCAATATAACCATATTCCACGAGGGCTGGAGGCAGATTGGACTGCAAGAGCTCCAGCGCCACGGGGTCGCAACGCATTTCCACGCCCTTGGCGGCAAAGACGGCTCCGATCTGGGCCAGAAAGGCCGGCGCCACGCCGCGCGCCACGAGAAGGCTCTCGGCGGCGTTGCAGGGGCTGTATTTGTTGGTCTTGGCGTTGTCCACCACCTTGATGGCCATGGCCAGGTCGCAGGGGTCGTCCACGTAGACGTGGCAGTTGCCGTCCAGGTGCTTGATGACCGGCACCTTGGCGCCAGCGCTGATGCGCTCGAT
>JAVBYK010000375.1 GCA_030824095.1 bacterium | reverse complement strand
CTGCAGCGGCTGCTGGATGCTGCCGCCCGGCCGGTGATGCTGGGGGAGCTGGAATTACAGGTTTCGGCCAGCCTGGGCGTCACCTTCTTTCCGCAGGCGCCGGATATGGATGCCGACCAGTTGCTGCGCCAGGCGGACCAGAGCATGTACCAGGCCAAGCTGGCCGGGAAGAATCGTTATCACATCTTCGACGCCGAGCAGGACAACAGCATTCGTGGCCACCACGAAAGCGTGGAGCGTGTTCGTCTGGCCATGCAGCAGGGCGAGTTTGTGTTGTATTACCAGCCAAAGGTGAATATGCGCAGCGGCGCGATGGTGGGCGTCGAAGCACTCATCCGCTGGCAGCACCCCGAGCGCGGCTTGCTGGCGCCGGCCACGTTTTTGCCGGTGATTGAGGACCATCCGCTGGCCGTGGTGCTGGGCGAATGGGTCATTGCAAGTGCACTGGAGCAGATCGAGTTGTGGTGTGCTGCCGGACTGGATGTGCATGTCAGCGTGAACATCGGGGCGCGCCAACTCCAGCAGGTGGACTTTGCAGATCGTTTGCGCGCCATTCTGGCGGAGCATCCCCGGGTCAGCCCCTCGCATCTGGAGCTGGAAATCCTGGAAACCAGTGCCCTCAAGGACATGGGGCAGGTATCGCGCCTGATTGAAACCTGCGAGGAATTCGGGGTCCAGTTTGCCCTGGACGATTTTGGCACCGGCTATTCGTCGCTGACCTACCTGAAGCGCCTGCACGTCGGCCTGCTGAAGATCGACCAGAGTTTTGTGCGGGACATGCTGGACGATGCCGATGACCTGGCCATCCTCAAGGGCGTGATTGGATTGGCCGGCGCCTTCCGGCGTCAGGTGATTGCCGAGGGGGTCGAAACCGTGGCCCATGGAACCCTGTTGCTGGAATTGGGTTGCGAGCTGGCGCAAGGCTATGGCATCGCCCGCCCCATGCCCGCCGAAGCACTGCCAGCCTGGCAGGCGCAGTGGCAGCCGGACCCCGCCTGGAGAGCCTAGCCAAGCGGTTTTGGAGTGAAATAGCTACGAAATTGATAGCTTAAAACCCATATTCTACGAGGGCTAGATGCCTGTTTGGCTCTTAATCGTTCCGCAACCGCCGCCCACTGGCATCCGCGATCAGCGCAATTGGCGCAAAATCCACGCTTTTCAGTTTGAGGGTTTGCCAACCATGCGCCGTGTTGTCCTGCTTGCTGCCATTTCTGCCCTGGTCTCGGCCTGTTCCAAAACACCTGAAACGGCGGCCGCACCCGCGGTGGCCAAGGCAGCGCCGGATACCCATGCGGCAATCGCGTGGGTCAAGCCCGATGGAGCCAGCCTGGATGCCGTCTTTGCCCGGGCCCGGGTCGAGAACAAACCGGTGTTTCTGTATTGGGGTGCCGTGTGGTGCCCGCCCTGCAACCAGATCAAGGCCGCGGTATTCAACCGGCCCGACTTTGTGGAGCGCAGCAAGGGCTTTATCCCGGTCTACCTGGATGGCGACACGCCGGGTGCTCAGAAGCTGGGCACGCAGTTCAAGGTGCGCGGTTATCCGACCACCATTCTGTTCAAACCCGATGGCACCGAGCTGACCCGTCTGCCCGGAGAGGTGGATGCCGTGCAGTACATGCAACTGCTCAAGCTGGGCATGGCGGCCACGCAACCGATCAAGGAGACCTTGACGGCCGCGCTGACCGAGCAGCCGGGAGGTGGCGCTGTAACCCTGCCGGCCGACGCCTGGCGGCTGCTGGCCTACTACGCCTGGGACGTGGATGAGGCGCAGTTGCTGGCCAGGAAGGACCTGGCAGCCACGGTGGTGCAACTCGCCCGCAAGTGCCCGCCCCAGGAGGCAGAGGCTGCCGCGCGCCTGACCCTGCGTGCCGTGGCCCTGGCAGCACAGGACAAGGCATCAGGCCTGGACACTTCGCAAGCCTTGGCGGCGGTGCAAACGGTTCTGGCCGACGCCCCCCGCGCCCGTGAAACCGCCGATATCCTGGTCAACTATGCCAACGACCTGGTCGCTGTGTTGAGCAAGCAGGGCAGTGCTGAACGCGCCGCCCTGGTGGGTGCCCTGAACGCCGCGCTGGACCGTCTGGCGGCGGACGCCAGCCTGTCCACCGCAGACCAGTTGGGCGCGGTGCAGGCCAAGGTGGGGCTGGCGCTGATGGACAAGCCCAAGGCCGCTACCCCCGATCTGCCGCCCGCGCTGGTGGCTCAGGCACAGGCCGCAGCCGAGAAGGCCGACAAGGCCGCACGCGACAAGTACGAGCGCCAGGCCGTGATTCCATCGGCCGCGCACCTGCTCAGTGACGTGGGCCAGCTGGATGCGTCGGACGCCATGCTCAAGGCCGAGCTGCCCAAGGCTGTTTCCGGTTACTACCACATGCTGGTGCTGGCGTCGAATGCCAAACGGCGCGGCGACAAGGCCGCCTCGCTCGATTGGGCGGAGAAGGCCTATGCCGGCTCCTTGGGTCCGGCCACACGCCTGCAGTGGGGCAGCGGCTATGTGCAAAAGCTCATTGAACTGGCACCCCAGGACAGTGCCCGCATCGAGAAAGCTGCCGCCCAGGTGATTGGCGAACTCGAAGCTGCCCCGGAGACGTTCTACGAGCGCAACCGTCGCAGCCTGGAAAAAATGGGTGCCCAGCTCACCACCTGGAACGCCGGCGGAAAGCACGCACCGGTGGTGAAGCGGCTCCATGCACAACTGGATGGCGTGTGTGCCAAACTGCCGGAGCGCAACACGGCGCGTGCGGCCTGCCTGGGGGTGTTTGGCAAGGCGGCCCAGAAGGTATGAACGCGGGCTAGAGCTTCAGTTCCAGCCGCAGGCCCCAGCGGACGCTGGATGGATTGAAGCTCTCGTTGTCCTGGCGCTGGGCGCCATTGAGAAGGCTGCTGATGTTGCTGTAGTCGCGCGGTGCCAGGTTGTTGGCGCTGAGCCGCAACTGCGCATTGGGATTGATGAACCACACCAGAAAGGCATCGGTCACCACCTTGGCGCCGACGCTGCTGCTCTGGATGTCGCTGAGTTGCAGGTCGTAGGCTGGGGTGTAGTTCACGTTGGCCCCGACACTCAGGGGCCAGCCCCGGAACTTGTAGTCCGCCCCGAGATTGGCCGTGCCCTTGGGCTGGCCTTCCAGTCGGTTGTTGGGGCCGGGAACCTGATCCACCGTGGAGTCAAAGAAGCTCACATTGGCTCGCAACGCGACGGGAATGGCATTACTCCACAACTCGTCCATGCGGGCCTTGGCCTCCAGTTCAATGCCCTGTGCGGTGGCGTTGCCCACGTTTTGCGGGCGGGAGACCCAGCGCTTGACCGGCGACCAGGACACGTCTTCGAGTGCCACCATGTTGCGGATCAAATCGCTGATGCGGCGGTGGAAGAAATTGGCGCTCAGCAGGCCACCCTTTTCCAGGTAGTACTCGTAGGCAATCTCGAATCCACGCGCCAGTTCGGGCGCCAGGTTGGGGTTGCCGGCACGGTCCGGGCTACCCACCTCGTTGCTGCCAGTTGGGTAGCGCTGGGAGATGGCGGGCCGTGCGATCAACTCCTGCAGGGTCGC
>JAVBYK010000526.1 GCA_030824095.1 bacterium | reverse complement strand
ACCTCGGTGATCATGCGCTGGTTGAAGCCGGGGCTGTGCAGGTCGGCCGCCTGCTTGGCCTGCAGCAGCTTGGGGAAGATGGCCTTGGGCGCCACCAGAAAGCCCATGCGCAGGCCCGGTGCCAGCACCTTGGAGAACGATCCTAGGTAGATGCAGCCCTCGGGGTTGCGCGCGGTCAGGGGCGCGGGCGGCTCCTTGTCAAACCACAGGTCGCCATAGGGGTTGTCCTCGATCAGCGGCAGGCCCAGTTCGGCCGCCTTGGCCACCAGCGCGGCGCGGCGGGCTTCGCTCATGGTGCGGCCGGTGGGGTTCTGGAAGTTGGGCAGCACGTAGAGGAAGCGGGCCTTGTCGGCACCGCTGCCCACCTTGGCGGCCAGGTCGGCAATGTCCACGCCTTCGTCGTCGCTGGCCACGCTCTCAATCACAGGCTCCATCGGCGTGAAGGCCTGCAGGGCGCCCAGGTAGGTGGGGGTTTCAACCAGCACGCGGCTGCCTGAGTCGATCAGGATCTTGGCCACCAGGTCCAGGCCCTGTTGCGAGCCGGTGGTGATCAGCACCTGGGCGGGGTCCACATCCCAGGGCAGGCGGTCGGCCACCATTTTCACCAGGGGGCCAAAGCCCTCGCTGGCGGCGTATTGCAGCGCGGCCTGGGGCTCGGTGGTCAGCACCGTGTTGCAGGCGGCGGTGAACTCGGTGACCGGGAAGGTCTTGCTGGAAGGTAGGCCGCCGGCAAAGCTGATGATGCCGGGCTTCTCGGTGACCTTGAGGATTTCGCGGATCACTGACGGGTTCATGCGCGCGGCGCGGCGGGCCATGGTCCAGGGCGTGGAGGTGGGGAGGTCGTTGGGTTTCATGGTGGCTGTGTCCTCGTGTTTTTTGGTGAATCGGGAGTGTCGTTGATGAAAGGGAAAACTGCTAGCGCACCGGCATCTTCTTGCCGGCAAAGACGGTGGCAATGACGGCCAGGCCAAAGCCAACGGTCACCGCGTCCAGGTGTTCGCCCAGCAGCGGCACGGCAAACAGCATGCTCAGAAAGGGCTGCACCAGTTGCACCTGGCTCACACGCACCGTGCCGCCCAGGGCCAGCCCGCGGTACCAGGCAAAAAAGCCCAGCCACATGGAGAACACCGCCAGGTAGGAAAAGCCCAGCCAGGCACTGGTGTTCAGGGTGGCTTGTGGCCAGGTCCAGGCGGCCAGCGGCAGGGTCAGCGGCAGGGCAATCACCAGCGCCCAGCAGATCACATGCTCGGGTTGCATGTGCTGCGACAGGCGAGCGCCATAGCCGTAGCCCACGGCGGCGCACAGCATGGCGCATAGCAGCAGCACATCGGCCAGCGCCAGACCACTGCCGGTATTGGGGCCGGCGCGCAGCATCGCAAAGCCCACGACCAGGGCGCTGCCCACGGCGGCACACAGCCAGAAACCCAGGGAGGGCCGCTGGCGGTGCAGCAGCGCGCCCACGGCAGCCGTGGCCAGTGGCAGCACACCGACGATGACGCTGGCGTGCACCGCCTCCACGTAGCGCATGGCCACCGAAGTCAGCACCGGGAATCCGAACACCACGCCACCGGCGGTAATGGCCAGCGGCAGCCAGTCATCGCGGCGCGGCATCGGTGCCCGGGTGGCCAGCAGCAGGCCGAGCGACAACACGGCGGCCACGACTGCGCGGCCGAAGGCAATGAAGAAGCCCGACATCTGCGGCGCATCCGCCGTGCCCACGGCCAGTCGGGTCATCGGCAGCGTGACCGAAAAGATGGCAATGCCCAGCAGGCCCAGCCACAGGCCCCGGGTGAGCGAATGGGTGTTGGTGGGTGTCGTCATAGGACCAGCATCCATAGTGCGGTGATGAGCAGCACGACGGCCATGCTGCGGTTGAACCAGACCAGGCGCCGACCCGTTCCGTGGGGACCACTCAGCCAGGTGCGCAAGAGCGAGCCAGCCAGCGCATAGCTGCAGTTGCTGGCAAAGGCGTAGACCAGCATGATGGGCACCACAACGGCCAGGCGTTGCAGGGCATCGGCATGGCCAGTGATCCAGCCGCCCACAATGGCCAGCGCCAGCATCCAGGCCTTGATGTTGACGAACTGCAGTGCCACACCCTGCCAGAAACCCACGTTCAGGCGGGAGGCGTCGGCCTCGCCCAACTGGCGGGCCTGGGACAGTTTCCACGCCAGCCACAACAGGTAGGCCACGCCGGTGAGCTTGACCGCCCAGTTCAGCAGCGGCAGGGCGACCACCAGCGCGCCCAGGCCCAGGGCGCAGACCAGCAGCAGGGCGCTCCAGCCCACCGGCACGGCGCAGACAAAGGGCAGCGCGTGCCGGAATCCCCGATTCGCCGCCAGGGCGGTGGACAGGGTGGTGTTGGGCCCGGGCGAGAAGCTCATCGCCGTTGCCAACACCAGTAATGCGGATAACTCTTGCCAGTTCATGGTCCTCACTTTATAGTTGAAACCAGCACACGAGCAATACAGTTTTGCGCTTCTGAATCCGATCTGTATTGCTTGCAGGGCTAACACAGACCTGTGCCCCACGTCCACGCTTGACCCCATTTCCGGAGCCCGCCATGTTGATGAAAGCCGCTTCGCAATCGCTCACCGAGCAGCTTTGCACCCGCTTTGCCGAGCGCATCCGCACCCGGCTGCTGGCCCCGGGCGCGCGCCTGCCCTCGGTGCGCCAATGTGCCCAGCAGCAGGGCGTGAGCCCATCCACCGTGGTGGCGGCCTACGACCAGTTGCTGGCCCAGGGCCTGGTGGAGGCCCGCAAGAACCGCGGCTTCTTTGTGCGGGATATGGCTCCCGCCCTCGTCAATACGGAGAATGCAGCTACGGATTTGGTAGCAAATGCGACGCCGCGTGGCGGTTTTCAGCCGCAGCACATGCCGGTCAATGCCACGGCGCTGATCCGCGGCATGTTCCACCGCAGCGCGGACCGGCCGCAGCCCGGCATGGGGGTGTTTCCGGCAGACTGGCTGGAGACCACCTTCATGCCCGCCGCCGTGCGCAAGGTCACCAGCAACCGGTCTTTGCAGTCGTTCTCGCTGCAATACGGGGAGCCGGCGGGCGACGGCGGCTTGCGCCAAGCCCTGTCACAGAAGCTGGCCGCCTACAACGTGCAGGCCTCGCCCGCACAGATCGTGACCACGGTGGGTGCCACCCATGCGCTGGACATTGTCAGCCGCACACTGCTGCGCGCTGGCGACTATGTGATGGTGGAGGAGCCCGGCTGGGCCATCGAATTCGCCCGGCTGACGGCACTGGGCATGCGCATCCTGCCGGTGCCGCGCCGCGCCGAAGGGCCGGACCTGGACGTGATGGCACGCTACTGCGAGCTGCATGCCCCCAAGCTGTTTGTCAGCGTGAGCGTGTTCCATAACCCCACCGGCTATTGCCTGACGCCGGGCAGCGCCCACCGCGTGCTGCAACTGGCCAATGCGCACAACTTCCACATCGTCGAGGACGACACCTACAGCCACATTGCGCCCGACCACGCCACCCGCCTGTGCGCGCTGGACGGCCTGCAGCGCACCATCTACGTGGGCGGCTTTGCCAAGATACT
>JAVBYK010000139.1 GCA_030824095.1 bacterium | reverse complement strand
ATATAGGCATCCAGATTGCCCAGCGAGGGAACCACCGACCAGGGGTTGGCCAGAGCCAGCGCGGGGGTTGCAGATCCAATGGTGTGGGACATACCAGAACTCCTTGTGTGTCTAAAGCAATATTAGCACTCTCTATGAGTGAGTGCTAATAAAGAAGTTCAATGTCCCCGATTAAATAAAGGGTGGCATTTCGCACCGTGCGCCAAAGCACGCTCCCCATGTGTCAAACTGCATGGCCCGGAGGGCTGTATCGCGCCGCCTTTCCCTTTCATTCCTGAAGCGAGACGGATGACGTTATGAGTTTGCACACCTGGTGGCTGTTTGTATTGATGACGTTTGTGGTGTCCGCCACGCCGGGCCCGAATATGCTGCTGGTGTTGAGCATGAGCGCCCGCCACGGGTTGCGTCCGGCGCTGGCGACCATGCTGGGCTGCATGACGTCGCTGTTGGCCATGATGAGCATTTCAGCTGCAGGACTTGGAGCCTTGCTGCAGATGTTCCCCGCCGTGTTTGATGCCTTGCGTCTGGCTGGGGCAGCCTATCTGGCCTATCTGGGCGTCAAATGCTGGCGTGCGCCGGTCCAGGATGCGGTTGGGGATGCCGCGCCAGGGGACGAGGTGGCAGTCAGCGCGGGCGCACTGTACCGCCAGGGCATGCTGGTTGCGGCCAGCAACCCCAAGGCCATCCTGTTTGCAGTGGCCTTCTTCCCGCAGTTCATCAACCCCGAGGCGGCGCAGGCGGTGCAGTTCGGAATTCTGCTGCTGACTTTCTCCGTGATTGAAGTGGGGTGGTACTTCGTCTACGCCCTCAGCGGCAGTCGCCTGGCCAGCTACCTGCAGCGTGCCAGCGTGCTCAAGGCCTTCAACCGACTGACCGGCGGTGCCTTTATCGGCTTTGCCGCCATGATGGCCACGGTCCGGGAGTAAATACCGGGCATAGGCCCACTGAATGTGGGGATATCGGACCTCTGTATTCTTGATACAGATTATTGAATTTTCTGTCGCCATCGATAGACTCCGCCAGCAGCATCGCGCCAGGCGGGGCGGGCATGTGGAACAGGTCGATGCGCGAGTTTTCGTGGCGAACCCATGTGGCCGGGTAGAGACACCGATGTGTCGTCGGCAAGATCATTGAATCTCGACTAAGAGGGGAAAGTCATGGGCTCATTCATTCGCAACCTGCGGTTTGCACACAAGTTTATGTTCATCTCGGTACTGGCCGCATTGATGCTGGCGGTGCCCACAGTGATCTTCGTGCGGGTCAATCTGCAGCACATCGCCACGGCCAAGCAGGAGGTCAGCGGTCTGGGGCCGATCCAGGATGTGATGAAGCTCACGCAGTTGTCCCAGCAGCACCGGGGCATGTCGGCCGTGCTGCTGGCCGGCAACGAAGCGCAGGCCCCCGCCCGCCAGGCCAAGGAGTCGGAAGTCGGTCAGGCCCTGGGTAAGGTGCAGACCTCGGTGGCCGGGTTGGGTGCTCCCAAATTGAATGAGCTGGCCGCCAAGATCGGCAACGACTGGAAAGCATTGTCTGCTGCCGTGGCATCCAAGTCGATTGCCGGCCCTGAGAGCTTTGTCCGCCACACCGCCCTGATCGCCGAGCAGCTGGCACTGTCGGAAGACATCGTCAACGCTTCGGGCATTGCGCTGGACCCCACCGCCGCTGGCTATTACCTGCAAACGGCCGTGTTGCAGCATATGCCCCGGGTGACTGAAGGCCTGGGACAAATTCGTGCGCGCGGCTCTGCGCTGCTGGTGCGTGGCAATGCCACGCCCGAGGACAAGGTCCGCATTGAGGGGCTGGGCGCCAGCATTCGTAGCAGCATGGCGGCGGCACGCAAGTCCATTGATCTGGCCGCTGCCGCCAACCCGGCGCTGAAGGGTGTTGTGGGCGACGCGCTGGGCAAGGCTGTTGTCGCCACGGACGAGGGTTTGCGCCTGGTTGATGAAAAGATCGTGCGGGCCGAGGTGCTCAACCACCCGTCGGCAGAGTACTTTGCGGCCATGACCAAGACCATTGACGTGCAGTTTGAGCTGATCAATGGCGCCTTCGAGGCCCTGCGCAAGCAACTGGCGACCACGGTGGCTGACGCGCAGCGCGAGCTGTGGCTGGGCAGTGCCATCATTGCCGCTTTCTCGGCCCTGGCGGTGTGGATCATGGTGCTGATCACCCGCACCACCGCGGCATCGGTCAATCGCGCGCTGGAGCTGGCCCGAGGCGTGGCGGCGGGCGACTTGAGTCACACCATCGTGCCCCAGGGCCGAGACGAAATGGGAGATTTGCTGACCGCGCTGGCGGCCATGCAGACCAGTCTGGCCAAGGTGGTGACCATGGTGCGCCGCGACTCCGATGGCGTGGCTACGGCCAGTGCCGAAATCGCCCAGGGCAACAATGACATGTCGGCGCGTACCGAAAGTCAGGCTAGTGCGTTGGAGCAGACCGCCGCCAGCATGGAGGAGCTCAGTGGCACCGTCCGGCAGAACGCCGATAGCGCACGCCAGGCCAACCAGTTGGCCCAAAGTGCCAGTGCGGTGGCCGTGAAGGGGGGCGAGGTAGTGGCTCAGGTGGTGGACACCATGAAAGGCATCAACGACTCCTCACACAAGATTTCCGAAATCATCCAGGTCATTGACGGCATTGCCTTCCAGACCAACATCCTGGCGCTGAACGCCGCTGTGGAAGCGGCGCGCGCCGGCGAGCAGGGCCGCGGCTTTGCGGTGGTGGCCTCCGAAGTGCGGTCTTTGGCCGGGCGCAGCGCCGATGCGGCCAAGGAAATCAAGATGCTCATCAACGCCAGTGTGGAGCGCGTCGAGCATGGCACCACCCTGGTGGACCAGGCCGGGGTCACCATGACTGAGGTGGTCACCAGCATCCGACGGGTGACCGACATCATGGGCGAGATCAGCGCCGCCAGCAACGAGCAGGCTCTGGGCGTGGCCCAGGTGGGCGAGGCGGTCAAGCAGATGGACGAGGTCACCCAGCAGAATGCGGCGCTGGTCGAAGAAATGGCCGCCGCCGCCAGCAGCCTGAAAAACCAGGCCAATGACCTGGTCCAGGCGGTCAGCGTGTTCAAGCTTTCCGCAGAAACCCGCCCGTCCAAGACATTGGCACTTCACTAGCTGACTCTAGGGATTTACCCTGAATCCTCAAAAAGGATAGCGGGTAAGCCATATCGCACGAGGCTGCTGGCGTGATTTTTCAATGTGAAATTTGACGCGCGGTCGCATCCGCGCAACCCCGTGTTCTGGGCGCGGCCGACACTGTTTCGCCGCACCTTTGATGCACCACAAAAAGATGTGCGGCCGGGTCCCTCCGAACCCCGGATAGAGGGTCGAATCGGGCACAATGCGCCATTGCCTTTGGGCTGCCAGGTATCCAGTGCGACCTGTTCTGCAGCCCAAATTCCGGCCCTTTCCGCAGGAGATAACTACATGAAGCGCGACCCCATTTCCCCGCCCCACGGCGACATCATCATCCAGCCCATCAGCCACGACGTGCTGGCAGAAAAGTACCTCAAACCCGGCGAAACCGGGATTGACGACCTGTTCCAGCGCGTGGCGCG
>JAVBYK010000296.1 GCA_030824095.1 bacterium | reverse complement strand
TCCAGCGACGTCAGGGAGTCGTCCCAGCCCAGGCAGGCATCGGTAATGCTCTTGCCGTATTCCAGCTTGCCGGCATCGTCCTTGCCGGGCGTGAACTTCTGCGCACCGGCGGCCAGATGGCTTTCCACCATGACGCCGAACACACTGGTCGAACCGGCGGCGATCTGGCTGGCGATGTCACGGGCCACGTCCACCTGTTTTTCATGCTGCTTGCTGCTGTTGGCATGGCTGCAATCCACCATCAGCGTGGCAGGCAGCTTGGCTTTTTCCAGATCCTTGCAGGCAGCAGCCACGCTGGCGGCGTCATAGTTGGGCGCCTTGCCACCGCGCAGGATGACGTGGCAGTCCTTGTTGCCCTTGGTTTGCACGATGGCGACCTGGCCGTTCTTGTGCACCGACAGGAAGTGGTGTCCACCGGCCGCAGCCTGGATGGCATCGGTGGCAATCTTGATATTGCCGTCAGTGCCGTTCTTGAAACCAATCGGCGCCGACAGGCCGGAGGCCAGCTCGCGGTGCACCTGGCTCTCGGTGGTGCGCGCGCCAATGGCGCCCCAGGCAATCAGGTCACCCAGATACTGCGGGGAGATCACGTCCAGGAACTCGCTGCCGGCAGGCAGGCCCAGTCGGTTGATCTCGATGAGCAACTGGCGCGCGATGCGCAGACCCTCGTCAATGCGGAAGCTCTCGTCCAGGTACGGGTCGTTGATCAGGCCCTTCCAGCCCACGGTGGTGCGGGGCTTTTCGAAATACACACGCATCACGATCTCCAGCGTGTCCTTGTACTTCTCGCGCTGCTCCTTCAGGCGGCGCGCGTAGTCCAGGGCAGCTGCGGGGTCATGGATGGAGCATGGGCCAATCACCACCAGCAATCGGTCATCCTTGCCAGCCATGATGTCGTGGATGGCGTGCCGCGTGTGGGTGATCAGCTTCTCTACCGCTGTGCCCTGGATGGGGAAGAAGCGGATCAGGTGCTCGGGAGGCGGCAACACGGTGATGTCCTTGATGCGTTCGTCATCGGTCTGGCTGGTACGGTCGGTCTGCTGCGGCGCATGCGGATACCAGGCGTCAGAGGTGGAAGAGGCTTTTGCAGTCATGGGGTCACTCCTAGTTGGCTGATGGGAAGAAACGGAAAAAGTGGCAAAAAAAAACCGCCGGTGGTGCCGGCGGTTTGGGAAGGATTTGGGACGTCTGGGGTTCAGGTACGTTCAGATCTCTCTACCGCCATAAGCGCTTGAGAACCAAAAGTAGCTAAAGTAAACACGTCCGATCTGCATGGGAATACTGTAGCACAGTCACTCAATCAGTCCGGCGCCGGCCACGGCTGCCTTCTTTGCGGACCACCTGGCGCTTGATTCTCTGGCGCTTCCACCAGGCGTTCCAGCGGGCCCAAAAGGTCGGTTTTTGAAGCACTGCATCGAAAGCCGCGGCACTCTTTTTGGACTGTTCGTAAACATCCAGCAGCAGGGAGCCTGCACCCAGCACACGCCACGCGGCCAGGTCAAAATCAGCCAGCACCGGCACCGTGCGATTCGGCGGCGCGGCCTCCAGGGCCCACTGGGTCACCAGAATGCGGAAATGGTTGAGCGCCGCGAAATGGGCATCGAACTCGAAGAAACGGTGCCAATCCACACCCAGTGCCAGCAACAGTGCACGGTGGGTGCGCAGGTCACCCACCAGATCAATCAGCGCGGTCGCCAGGCGGGATGGATCACTTCCGCGCTGTTGCAGCATGCCGGCCAGTGACTCGATCTGAACCGCCAGAGCCTGCAGGCTCTCGCCCACCTGCAGCGACTCTTCATCAGCCAGCGCAGACCGCAGGAAATGGCTGTATTGCCCAAAGGACTGGGCCGTCGATTGCGCGGAGGACTGGGCCGTGGTGCCTGCCACCGGCGTCGCAGCGCTTGCGTCACCCGAGGTTGGAGGGGTAGACGACTCGCTGTTCATGTCCGCTCTGTGAACTATCGTGCGGTGGCCTGCACGGCGTCAGGCCGTGCCCCCTACCGTCAGTCCGTCGATGCGCAGCGTGGGCTGGCCCACACCCACGGGCACGCTCTGGCCATCCTTGCCACAGGTGCCCACACCGCTGTCGAGCTTCATGTCGTTGCCGATCATGCTGACCTTCTTCAGGCACTCCGGGCCACTACCGACGATGGTTGCACCCTTGACCGGATAGAGGATCTTGCCGTTTTCCACCCAGTAGGCCTCGCTGGCCGAGAACACGAACTTGCCCGAGGTGATGTCCACCTGGCCGCCACCGAAATTGGTGGCATACAGACCGCGCTTGATGCTGGCGACGATTTCCTGGGGGTCCTTGTCGCCACCGAGCATGTAGGTATTGGTCATGCGCGGCATCGGCACATGGGCATAGCTTTCGCGCCGGCCGTTGCCAGTGGGTGCCACGCCCATCAGGCGTGCATTCATGGCGTCCTGGATGTAGCCCTTGAGGATGCCATCTTCAATCAGCACGGTGCGCTGGCTGGTGTTGCCTTCGTCGTCCACATTCAGCGAGCCACGGCGGTCGGCGATGGTGCCATCGTCCAGCACGGTCACGCCCTTGGCGGCCACGCGCTGGCCGACCCGGCCACTGAACGCGCTCGACCCCTTGCGGTTGAAGTCGCCCTCCAGTCCATGGCCAATCGCCTCGTGCAGCAGGATGCCGGGCCAGCCCGGGCCCAGGACCACGGTCATCTCGCCGGCCGGCGCCGGACGCGCGTCGAGGTTGGTCAGCGCTGCGTGCACCGCCTCGTCCACATATTTCTCGATCTGGGCATCGTCAAAGTAGGCCAGGCCAAAGCGTCCGCCGCCACCGGCCGAGCCGACCTCGCGACGGCCCTTCTGCTCAGCGATCACGGTCACCGACAGACGCACCAGCGGACGCACGTCCGCCGCCAGCGTGCCGTCGGCGCGGGCTACCAGCACCACGTCGTATTCGCTGGCCAAACCGGCCATGACCTGGGAGACCCGCGGATCCTTGGCGCGTGCCAGTTTTTCCACCTTGCCCAACAGCGCCACCTTGGCGGTGCTGTCCAGCGTGGCGATGGGGTCCAAGCCGGCGTACAGGCTGCGCGATTTCGCTATCTTTTTGGAAGCAATCCTGGTCCGTTTGGCGAGGGCTGCGCTGGAGATCGTCCGCACGGTGCGGGCGGCGTCGAGCAAACTGGCCTCGGAGATGTCGTCGGAATAGGCAAAGGCGGTCTTCTCCCCGCTGACGGCGCGCACACCCACGCCCTGGTCGATGGAGAACGACCCGGTCTTGACGATGCCCTCTTCCAGGCTCCAGCCCTCGGAGCGGGTGTACTGGAAATAGAGGTCGGCCTCATCGACCTGGTGCGCCTTGATCTCATTCAGGGCGCGGGCCAGATGGGATTCATCCAGGCCAAAGGGGGTCAGCAACAGGCGCTGGGCAATCGCCAGCCGTTCAATGGTGGGTTCGCGTGCAATCATGGGCCGATTCTAGGCGCCAGCACCCGCGCGTGCAGCCGGTGCGGATATCAGGCCGGCGGGCGGCGCAGGAACTGCAACAGCGCCGCATCATCCCGCTCGGCGAATCCGGCCTCCAGCGCCTG
>JAVBYK010000524.1 GCA_030824095.1 bacterium | reverse complement strand
TGCCTGTGCCCACGGCCGACGGCAAGGGCACTGTGGACCGCGCGATCGAGTTCTTCATGCCGGTGGGGCAGAGTGGTGAGTCGCAGCAGTGGATCACTTCCAGCATGCGCCTCTTGTCACTGGCAGCGCGCGGCGGCTTCCTGGAGCGTGCGCTGTCTGACATGCGCAAGGTGGCTTGGGACCGTGGCCCCGTGCGCCTGGGCACGCACCAGAAGGAAGACGGCACACAGGTTCCGATGTGGCACGACTCCGAGGTAGCCGCCGTGGCCTACGCCATCCAGAACATCCAGGCCCAGCGCAACAACGCACAGGCCAAGGATGGCCGCCGCGCCACCGACGTTTCGCCCGAATCCGATAGTCTTTTGCCGCGCCAGGAAAGCGCGCTGGCCACCGCACCGCTGCCAGTCATGGCCGGCAAGAAATGCGCGGAATGTGGCGCTCACGCCGTGATCCGCAAGGATGGCTGCGACTATTGCACGCAATGCGGACATGTGGGTAGTTGTGGATGACACCTGGGAGGCCCTCGGATGAGGTGCTGGCCGCGCTGGATCGCCATTGGCGCGCTCGTTACCTGCTGCTAGCACCGCACCGGCTGGGCTTCTTCCTGGCCATGGTGGTGCTGGTCGGCTCCGGGGCCTGGTGGGCACTGGTGCAGATGGACCGGGTCAGCGTTTCCGTGGCGTTGCCCTATGTGCTGTCACCCACGCTGGTGCATGCTGCGGTCATGACCTTTGGGTTCACACCGCTGTTCTTCTCGGGGTTCCTGTTCACCGCCGTGCCCAAGTGGCTGCGCGTGGAGCCGATTGAAGCCCCCATTCTGCTGATGCCCCTGCTCATGCAGGCCAGCGGCTGGTTGTTGTGGGTCAGCGGCATCCACGTGCACATGTTCATGGCGCTGGCCGGCCTGGCGCTGGCCTGGAGCGGCCTGGCGCGCATCACCTGGTTGTTCTGGCGACTGGTCTGGCGCAGCCAGGAAGTCGACCGCCTCCATGCCCGCACCATCGGCGCGGCCTGTCTGGTGGGCTGCGTCAGCCTGGGCGGACTGCTGGCCAATCTGGTAGTGGGGGCCACAGCCGTGGCCCTGGCCAGTGTGTTGACCGGCCTGTGGGGCTTTGTCGTGGTGGTGTTCCTGACCGTGGCGCACCGCATGATTCCATTTTTCACCTCCAGCGCCATGCCCTTCATCAACGCCTGGCGCCCGTTCTGGGCCCTGGGCCTGATGCTGACCGCGGCCGTCTTTGAAGGCGTGGCCGTGTGGGTGGAGATTGACGGTCCTTTGCACGGGCCCATGGCGCCGGTCTGGATGCTGGCACGTGGCACGTTTGAGCTGCTGGCCGGCGGCATTCTGTTGTGGCTGGCCCAGGTCTGGGGGCTGATGCAAAGCCTCAAAAACCGCCTGCTGGCGATGTTGCACATCGGATTCCTGTGGTTGGGGCTGGCCCTGGTGCTGGGTGGGGCGGCGCAGCTTTTAGGGTTGTTGCAGGACACCCCGGTGCTGAGCCTGGGCTCCCTGCATGCGCTGACCATGGGGTGTTTGTCTTCATTGATGCTGGCCATGGTGACGCGTGTCTCCTGTGGCCACAGCGGGCGCGCCCAAGTGGCTGACCGCATTGCCTGGACGCTGTTCTGGCTGGTCCAGCTGACCACGCTGTTGCGCATCACCGCTGCCGCACAAAGCGGCTGGGCCAGTTGGCTGTTGCTGCCCACGGCCGTGCTCTGGGCGGGAACCATGGGCGTGTGGGGCGTGCGCCTGGCCAACTGGTACGGCCGCTTGCGCCCCGATGGTCGCCCCGGTTGAAGAGGAGCTCTCCCATGCCCGATACCGAACTGGTCTCCACCATTGCGACACTGATGCAGTCGCGCCAGACCATATTGCCCAAGCGCCTGATGGCGCCTGGTCCCGATGCCGGGCAACTGCAGCAGATTCTGGAGGCCGCCGCCTCCGCACCCGACCACGGACAGTTGTTGCCCTGGCGTTTCATCCTGGTGCCCACTGGCGCCCGGGCCGCGCTGGCTGGGGTCTTTGGTGCCGCCCTGCTGGAGCGCGACCCGCTGGCCACGCCCGAGCAGGTGCAGCAGGCGCAGGAGAAGGCGCACCGCTCCCCCTGTCTGCTGCTGATGGTGGTGGACGCCCTGCGTGGTGACCCCGACGTGGATATATCTGAACGCATTGTTTCCAGCGGCTGTGCAGTGCAAAACCTGTTGCTGATGGCCACGGCCCTGGGCTTTGGCTCGGCCCTGACCAGCGGCAAGGCGCTGAAGTCTGCCGCGCTGCATACGCTGTTTGGCCTGAAGGCGGGTGAGCAGGCCTTGTGCTTTGTCAGCGTGGGGAGCGTTCAGTCCAGCCGGCCCGGGCGTTTGCGGCCAGCCATGCAGGACTACGTCAGCACCCTGGATCTGCCCGCCGGTTCTGTTTAGTCGGTGCGCTGGTGTTGCAGCAACGCATCGCAACACCGCACGGCCGCCGTGAAGTCCAGTCTGTCGATGGCCGCACCGAGCGCGGCGAGGTCTGACGGCTGCACTGTGCCATGGGTGCTGCGCAGCCGGGCAAAGGCCTCCAGCGCCAGCATGTCGGAGCTCTCCAGCAGCCGGCGCAAGACCTGTACGTCGGCGGTGAACCGGGCCTGGTCCAAAGGCTGGTCCGCGTCCCCGGTGCCGGTAGTGGCCGCACTGGCCGGCTCTGTGTAGTGCGCCAGGGCGGCCTGGAGTGCGCGCCCGGTTGTGGTCACCACGTCCTGCAACTGTTGCACTAGTTCGGTTGCGTCCTGGGCCGTCACACCACCCGCGAGCCGGCCTTCGATCTGGCTCGCCGCCTCGGCCAGTGCGTTGGCGCCCAGGGTGGCGGCCAAGCCCTTGAGGGTGTGCATGGCGCGGCCGGCATCAGCATATTGGGCGCGCTCAAGGAGGTCTTGCAGCTGTTGCGGCGCCGCTGGCAGGTCGCCGGCAAAGCGGCGCAATGCACTGGAGAGCAGTGCGGCGTTGCCATCGAAGCGCTGCAAGGCAGGCGCCACATCCAGGGCCTCTGCGGTGGTCTGCGCCGGTGTCGTGGAGACCGGCTCTGGCGTCTGCACGGCGGGTGGCGCCGCGTTGTGTCCCGTGTACTGCAACAGCAGGGCCACCAGATGGTCCAGCTCAAAGGGCTTGCCGACATGGTCGTTCATGCCGGCTTCCAGGCAGGCGGCCCGGTCGCTTGCCATGGCGTTGGCGGTCATGGCAATCACCGGCAGCGTGGTCAGCCCCAGGTCCTGGCGAATGACGCGCGTGGCGGTATAGCCGTCCATCACTGGCATTTGCACATCCATCAGCACGGCATCAAAGCCGGGCTGGGTATGGGTCACAGCGTTCACGCCGAGTTGGCCGTTTTCTGCCAGAAAAACCTCCGCGCCTTCCTGGGTCAGCAGGCCCTGCGCCACCATCTGGTTGATTTTGTTATCTTCCACCACCAGCAGGCGCATGCCGAGCAGGCGCTTGGCCTTCTCTGTCGGACGGGGTCTCTCGGTTGCTGGTGCGACCGCATCCTGCGCCAGCGCAAAATCAAGCTGGAAATAGAAATTGCTGCCCTGACCCA